>JAIOPL010000013.1 GCA_021413925.1 Verrucomicrobiota bacterium | reverse complement strand
TAGCGGCCGGTGTTCATTGCCACAGATCGTCACCAAACGACTCTCCAAGTTCAAATCCCTCACATCCATTTTGGATCGCAAATCACTCATCTTGAAGTATCAACAAAAACCAATCACCCTCTCAACCGGACACTAGTGATATTTGAGGTTTAAGCTGATCGAAGAAAACTGGATCTACAATATCAATATAAGCTTTATCCCAAGCAAATATCTGATCTTCTAATTTATGAATATTTTTTACTGTACTTGGATTTGATTTATCAAAATCCATACATTCTTCAAATGCAGCCTTATCTTTTGATGCGATCGCTTTGTTGAGTTTATCAGAAAGTTGAGTTCTTAATTGCGATTCACCTTCTGCATAGACTATCCCAACACCCACCAATCCAACCATCGCAAGAGTTTTGAAATTCATTGGGTTGTTCTGGTATTGGGGAAAACCGACGATGACCTTGACTCCAATTAGGCTGTTGCACGACCGCTTGCAAGAGGGAAGTGTGGTGGGAGGAAGATGCTGTTAGCGGTTTAGGTTGAGGGCTGTTAGGTCAGAGGCGTGGATGTCTGCGGGAGGCTCCAGTCCGCTTTCCTCACCGAGTTGGATCCCTATCTCCTAGATCCCATCAACTCCCACCAACCCAACCATCGCAAGAGTTCTGAAGAAGTTCATCGGGGAGTGGGGGATTGGTTATAACCCCGGTGAGGGAACGAGGAGCTGCCTTGCTGTTTCCTCTCATACGGCTTAGAATCCACCAATGATCGCGATTGCAAAAACAGCGGGTAAAATCGCTGCAAAGAGGAAAGCCTCGATCGGCCGTTCCAATGCGATCGTGGCATTGGAAGGTTACAAGCCCACGAAGCTCGACCGTGAGCTCGACTCGCAGTTCATCTCGGGTCGCATCACGCGATCCCAAGCCATCGCCCGAATCAATCGGGAAGCCCGGATTCTGGCCAAGAAGTCGAGGTCCCACGGGCTCGTTGGCGCGTGATGGCGGCTTATGGTCCGGAGGGTCTTCCGGATCCCTATGCGTGGCCCGGAAGCAGTGTCCTGAGAAACAAGTGGGGGATCACCGACGGCGATGACTTGGCGGTGATGGAGTTGAGCGCGACGCGATTCAGGATCGATCAACTGAGGGAGCGCCCAGCGAGGGGAAAGTTTGACCTGAAGCATCTGCAGTCGATTCACAGGCATCTCTTCCAGGACGTGTATGAGTGGGCGGGGAAATTGAGGGAAGGGGCTCTCTCGAGAGGCGGAAATCTGTTCGCCCAGCCGGAGCATGTCGTCTCATCTGCCGAGAAAGCTTTCCGAGCACTTGCCGCAGAAAATCATCTGAGGGGTTTGTCCGCCGCGGAGTTCGTGGAGCGCTTGGCCCATCACTTCGCCGACCTCAATGCAATCCACCCCTTTCGCGAGGGAAACGGACGAACCCTGCAGACATTTCTGGAACAACTTGCCGGGGAGGCCGGGTACACCCTTGATTTTTCAAAGGTGGAGCGCGGTGCATGGAATGCCGCCGCCAAGGAAAGCTTCTCGGGTTCCTCCGAGGTGATGAGGAAGATTTTTGAAATGATTCTTGGTTTTAAGCCGATCTGATACTTTCACGCTCTCTTCTTCCTGAGTTCCTGATTCATTCTCTCTTCCTCACACTTTTTCAGAGCATCAGAATAAATCAAAAATGCTCTAGGCCGTCAGGTGGCGGTGAGGCAATCAACGGCCAACCAAGCAATTCCAGATTCATTATTGTTCCTCTTCCCTGCCTCCCCGACTCCCTAAAGAACCCCTTATCTGGTGTAAACTGCTCTTGAAAAGCAACTTGCCTTGACTTCAAGGGCCGCATGATCCTTTTCACTTGTTCTGGCTTCCCTCTCTTATAGGCTCCTCTCCTATGTCCACGGGAACTCTACCCACCATGCATCCCCATGCAACGCCGGTTTCGACGCCCATGGCGTTCGATTCCAAGATCGAAGGGAACGTCATCATCACCAAGCTGGATGCCGCCATCAACTGGATGCGCAAAAACTCTCTCTGGCCTATGCCAATGGGCCTCGCCTGCTGCGCAATCGAACTCATGGCCGCCTCTTCCGCACGCTTCGACATCTCACGCTTCGGCGCCGAGGTCATGCGCTTCTCGCCCCGCCAGTCCGACGTGATGATCGTTGCCGGCACCGTCACTTACAAGATGGCCCTCTCCGTAAAGCGTATCTACGAGCAGATGCCCGAACCCAAGTGGGTGATCGCGATGGGTGCCTGCGCCTCATCCGGCGGCATGTACCGTAGCTACGCGACCCTCCAGGGTGTCGACCAGATCATTCCCGTGGACGTCTACATCTCGGGTTGCCCACCGCGCCCCGAGGCCTTGCTAGACGGCCTGATGAAGCTTCAGAACAAGCTGATGAGTGAGCATTCCGTGCTCGATCAGAAGAGGGCCCTCCTCCAGTCCCTACGATGAGCGCGGCCTCAGAAGCAACCAGGATCGAGGAGACTTTCTCCCCCGACATCTTTGATCGGAAGGAATTCCGTGGCGAGACGACCCTTTCCGTTCATGCAACCCGAATCCATGAGGTTGCCCTCTTCTGCCGAGACACGCTCGGATTCGACATGCTGCTTGATATCTGCAGCGTCGATCATGCAGGAAGCCATCCCCGCTTTCAGGTGGTTTATGGGCTCTACTCCATCGCCAAGAAGACCCACCTACGCCTAAAGAGCAGTCTCTCGGAGGATGAGCCGGAGATCGACTCCGTGACAGACATCTGGCCGACCGCCAACTGGCACGAGCGCGAGGTCTGGGACATGATGGGGATCAAATTCCGCAATCATCCGGATCTCCGACGTATTCTCATGTGGGAGGGTTATCCCTACCATCCACTCCGCAAGGAGTTCCCACTTGAGGGCATTCCCACCGATGTCCCTGATGTCGCCTTCACGGAGGTGGCCCCGCTTGCCGGAGGTCCCTTCGTCACTATTCCAACCGAGGGCAACACCGAGGTGCGCGAGCCCCGTGCCCGCCACGCCGGAGAGATTCCGACGGCGGCCACCTTCATCGCGGAGCCTTGATCGCAGGGGAATCCGCCTTCCGGGATTACCTCTCGGGCCTTTCCGGGCAGCAGGAGGTCGCTCTCGATACCGAGGCCGACAGCCTTCATTGCTATTTTGAGAAGCTCTGCCTGATCCAGAGCGGCTGGGGTCAGGAGCCCCAAAGCGGATGGGCCGAAGATCTGAAACTCATCGACCCTCTGGCCGGTCTACCGCTGGAGGAATTTTTCAAGGCCCTCGAGGGGAAGACGGTGATTTTTCACGATGCCGACTACGACCTGCGACTGCTTCGCCGGTCCGGGGACTTCCCCGATAAAAATATCTTCGATACCATGATCGCGGCCAGGATTTGCGGTGAACCTCAGCTGGGCCTTGCTGGACTCGTGGAAAAGTATTTTGGAATCACCCTCTCGAAGGCCTCGCGTAAGGCGAACTGGGCACAGCGCCCTCTCTCCGACCAGATGGCAGAGTATGCCCTGAACGACGTCCGCTTTCTTTCACAACTGGCCAGCATACTCGCGGACCGCCTCAAGGAGCTCAATCGCACCGAATGGTATGAGCAGTCGCGTGATCGGATGGTGAAGGGAACCCGCGAAACCCGCCTACGCGACGAGGAGAATCTCTGGCGCATTACTGGATACGCAGCTCTCTCCCAGCGCGGATGGGCGATCCTGAGGGCGCTCTGGCACTGGCGAGATTCCGAGGCTAGGCAGTGGGACCGGCCTGCCTTTCATGTTCTCTCCAATGACAGTCTGCTCCGACTCGCCGACGATGCTTCCAGGGGATCAGGATTTTCACGTCCCCGCATCCCGCAGCCTCGCGCCGATCGGATGGAGGAGACCCTCGAGTCAGCGCTGGCTCTGCCCGAATCCGAGTGGCCCAAGGTGATCCGCGGTGTTCGCACCCGCGTCTCGAAGGAACAGGTCGACCGGTTTAATCATCTGCGTGATTTTCGCGACAAGGTGGCGCGCGATGTTGATCTCGATCCCTCCATCATCGCTCCGAAGGCAGCCCTTGAAGCCGTGGCGGCGGATCCCTCGGCGGCCATTCTCCTGCCGTGGCAGCGCGCTCTGCTCAAGCTGCCAGCCGCACATGAAAAGGCTCCGGAGCCAGTCCAACCAAATCTCCTGTAGACGAAAGTCAAAAGCCAAACTCCAATGATCTCCGGGTATTCTGAATCCGGCCTTCGCGGCGATCTCAATCTTCATCTGATCAGCCTCGCACTGACAGAGGATCTGGGAGAGCGCGGCGACATCACCTCGCAGGCTTTTATTCCTGCAGAGTCTGTCTCGCTCGCCCGGATCGTCGCGCGCGAGGCGTGCGTCGCCTCAGGGCTCTCGACTGCGGCGGACGTCTTCCGACAAATCGATTCTCAACTTGAAGTGACTCTTTGCTGCGCCGAGGGGGACCGGTTGGCCAAAGGAGACTCTCTGATGGAGTTGAAGGGCTCCACCCGCTCGATCCTGTCAGGAGAACGGACGGCCTTGAATTTCCTGGGGCGACTCTGCGGTGTGGCGACGCTTTCCAGATGCTATGCCGATGTGGTGAAAGAAAGTAAGGTGATCCTTCTCGACACCCGGAAGACGACGCCCGGCTGGCGTCTACTCGAGAAGCAGGCCGTTAAGGCCGGCGGTTGCACCAATCACAGGATTGGCCTGTACGATGCCGTGCTGGTAAAGGACAACCATCTGGCTGCACTCGGCTCTCTGGAAGCGCTGCCCGGAGTAATCTCCAAACTTCGCGGCGAGCATCCCGGCCTTCCGATCGAGATCGAGGCCGACACATTGGAGCAAACGGAGAGCCTACTTACCATGAAGGGGATCGATGTGATCCTGCTCGATAACATGGACACAGGCATGATGCGAAAGGCCGTAGCCCTGCGAAATAACCTCTCCCCCGGCGTGCTTCTCGAGGCCAGCGGCGGCATCACTTTGGAGACGCTAAGGGCGATTGCCGATACGGGAGTGGATCGGATCTCCGTGGGAGCTCTCACCCATTCGGCTCCGAATGCTGACCTCTCGTTGGAGCTCGGGCATGCCGGCTGAATCCTTCTCCTTCATCCCGCTGGATGAGGTAGCGCTGACAACTGCATCCCCTTGGAGTATTCCGGTTCAGGTCCTGTCGGAAACGACCTCCAGCAACGATGATCTGCTCCGGATGGGAGAGGAGAAAGCTCCAGCGGGCACACTTCTCTTTGCCGAACGTCAGACGGCAGGACGCGGACAGTTCCGCCGTCCCTGGTCCTCGGCTCCGGGGCTGGGACTCTGGTTTTCTTTGCTGCTGCGCCTTCCGATCGATGATGCCACGATTCCCTTACTATCGGCCTTCGCGGCAGTCGCCCTTGTGGAGACGATCCGGGGTCTTGGCATTTCCGGATGCTCCATCAAGTCTCCCAACGATGTCCTGATCAATGGACAAAAGGTAGCAGGCATCTTGGTGGAAACCCGCATTGGCAGAGATCCCTTCGCCGTAGTCGGGATTGGACTGAATGTGAATCATTCCCGTGAGGACTTCCCCGAAGAACTCCAGGATCGTGCCTGCTCGCTGGCGATGGCTAATGGTAATGGTAATGGAAAGGACAAGGGGGAGCCGATGGATCGGAATAAGCTGGCCGCCATCCTGCTCCGTCATCTCAGGGAACAGGAACGCCTGATATCAACCGATCCCGGATTGCTGCTTTCTACCTGGAATGAAATGCTGGTCCATGACACCACCCCATGAAGTCCTTTGACCCGCAGTCGCCCATCCTTGCGATCGAGTCCTCATGCGATGAGACAGCCGTCGCAGTCTTGAGGGCACCCGGCATCATCCTCTCCAGCCTTATCGCTTCGCAAGCCGAGGAGCATGCGCGCTTCGGCGGTGTTGTGCCTGAGGTGGCCTCTCGCAATCATCTTCTGGCGGTCGATCCCCTGGTCCGACGTGCGCTGGATGAGGCCGGTGTTCAAGCAACGGAACTGGGGGCCATCGTGGCCACTTCGGGACCGGGCCTTGCTCCCGCATTGCTTGTCGGAGCCTGTTACGCGAAGGGTTTCGCTCTGAGCCTTGGCATTCCCTACCTTGCTCTCAATCATCTGGAAGGACACCTGCTCTCTCCCTTTCTTGGAGCCGGGGAGATCCCGGATCATCTCGCACTGCTGGTGAGCGGCGGCCACACGCAACTGACCCGTGTCAAATCTGCCGGTGACTACACCGTACTGGGCAGGACATTGGATGATGCGGCAGGTGAGGCCTTTGACAAAACGGCAAAACTACTCGGACTTCCCTATCCCGGAGGTATCGAGATTGATCGTCTGGCGGAACTCGGGAATCCCGATCGCCATGAATTTCCCAAGGCGCTGATGGAAAAAGGGAATCTCGATTTCAGCTTCAGCGGGCTCAAGACCTCGGTTCGTTATTTTCTGGAAAAGCATCCCTCACTTACCAAGGAACCGGGAGACCTGGCCGATCTCTGCGCCTCCATTCGGAAGGCCATCGTGGGAGTGCTCTTGGAAAAAACCACACGAGCGATGGAGCTCACCGGGCTCCATGAAGTCGCTGTCTCCGGCGGCGTCGCAGCCAACAGCGCCCTGCGGCGGGGACTTCAGGATCTCTGCAGTTCCAGGGGATGGAGATTGCACCTCCCCGCTCCGGAGCTTGCCACGGATAATGCCGCCATGATCGCCTTCGCCGCCCTGCACCATCTTCTCGCAGGCGAGCAAAGCTCCGTCAATGTGGAGATATCACCCCAGTGGCAGGTGGGGAGAGCGTTGTAATTTAAAAAAATCGAAAATCTCCAAGGATTTGCAAGGCGACACACGTCTTATAGTTAAACATGCACACATGTCGAACGATGACGATAACCTCCCGGACGCCGATTTGGCTGCGCAAGCTGCATCGGGCGACGAGCATGCCTTCGGTCGTCTCTTTGACCGCTACTACCACCGGCTCAGGGCATTCGCCTTCAGGATCTTGCTCGATGACGGCGCCGCCGATGATGTCACTCAGGACAGTTTCATCAAAGCAGCAAGGGGGATCAGAGGGTTGCAGGAAAGTACGACTTTCCAGGCATGGCTGTACCGGATCTGTGCAAACACGGCCCGAGATGCACTCCGAGCCAAACGTGCCCATGAGGCAAAACTCGAACTTGCAGCCCGGCATCTGGAGACCGCTCAAGATGGGAGGAACGGGGATGCTGTCAGCGAGCGCGCATTTGATCTTATGCAGTCACTTCCTCCAGAGCAGCGGGAGGCCGTCGCCTTGGTCTTCCTCGAGGACTGCACTCATGCCGAGGCGGCGCATCGGCTGGGATGCGCTGAATCCACAGTTTCCTGGCGTATCCATCTCGCTAAGCGCAGGCTCCGCAAATTAGTGAAAGCATGAATATCAACGAACCAAAACCCCAGGAGATCCTGCAATCGCTGCTGATCAAACCCGTCTCGGAGAGTATTCGGGATAAGGCTCGCCACCGTGCTTTAGTAGCATTTAGAAATGCCCCGATTGCTGAAAAACAGCTGGGGCGAATTCCTTGGTGGGTTCTTCCGTTGGCAAGTATCGCTACGCTCGTCCTCGCTGCACTCGTCATGATCCCCAGAAGCGACACTCGCTCAGGCAGTTCGGGTATGTTTTCCGAGATCGAAACGATGTTTTCAGGGCGTCTTCTGGCCGCCATCAAAGATGGCAACTCCCTTGACCTCACGCTTGCAGATGCTCCCGAATTGCTTCCTCAGGATCAGTGCATACTGATGACTCTCCGGAAACGCTCCCACGTGGTCGAGGTACTCACTCACAGCGGACAGCCCGTGCGGCTGAAGCTTGATGGTCACCCCATGGAGTTGACGCCTCTTGTAAGCAGTGATGGCTCCGTGATGATTGTCACAGACAACCGCCTTCTCAAAGGCAGGAACAATTCCGGATTCAATGGATTCACCATTACAGCCAAAACAGTCGAAGGAGCACGCTCATGAGGTGGCATAGTTTCATTCCCTTTTTTTTCTCCTTTCTAACAATGGTTGCCACCATGAAGGGGACGACCAATGACGTGCTCCTCCTAAGCGCAGGAAAGACTCCAGGCCGCGCTGCGGAGGAGGCGCATTGGCTTTTCGGAGGAGGCACCAGGGAATTGCCTGCTTCATTTCTTCTGAAAGATCAGCAGACTCCCATGGTTGCCGACCTCTACCTCTCTGGAGGAAAACTCGGGGAACTCATCGTAAAGGGACTCCCTTTTCGCAGTGTAGCGAACGAGGATTTTCCAGCGCTACGCGAGGGCATCTTCTCTTTGGAACTTCCCAAGGTGGAAAAGGCCGTGCGGATGGTGCTAATCATCAGGATCGATGGAAAGAATGCCGGACTGCGTGATGCCGTGGCCTCCATTCCTCTGATGGTCTGTCCGAACACTTTACTCACTCAGCTTGCCAAGCGCTTTGCCGACGAAGCGACAGCCGGTCACTCACTCACCCTTTCCCTCTTCGGTGAAATGCAGGGCCTTCGAGAACTCCTCCGTCTCAAACAGGTGCCCTTTGAGGATCTGGGGAAGGATTTCCCCGCAAAGCTCTCAGGTGGCAGCGTGACCGTGGGGGATCTTCCCAAAGATCTGCCCATTCCCTCCCTATCTTTGGCACCCGGTTCTTCACTCATGGTTTTTCATGACGACCCTGACTCACCAGAGAACATTACTGTTACATCACGTGATCGCAGCATCGAGATGGTGATCCATCAGGCATCACCCAACTGCTGGGCCGAGGACGCAAAGGCGCAGAAACTTCTTTACGACATCATTCAGAAAACACCCTCAATCCTATGAAAATAAACGCACACCTGATCCTCCTCGGGCTTCTTGCCCTCCTCATCTCCTCCCTACGGGCTGAAGTCACCAATGCACCCGCACCTCTCACCGTTGCCGTTCTCAACTTTGAAAGTTCCGATGAGAAACTCCAGGGTCGAGGCGTTGAGGCGGCGACTCTTCTCGGCGCTCAACTATCCACCACCGGGAATGTCTGGACCATCGAAAGGGCTGAGATTGACAAGATACTCAGTGAGCAAACGATGGGCCTTTCAGGATTGAACGATCCCGCTTCCGCGGCCAAAACGGGCAAATTACTTGGCGCTAAGGCATTGGTTACCGGCAGGATTATCCCTAGCGGTGACTCAGTCATCATTGTGGCCAAGATCATCAGTACAGACACATCACGAGTCTTCGGAGAGACAGTTACCGTTTCCAGAGAAGGGTCTTGGGAGAAATCGACCGGAGAGTTGGCGGCTAAAGTCGGCAAGCTGATGAATGATCGTCGCGATGCTTTTTGCCCTGTTTTCATAAGTCCTGCTGAGCGACTTGCTCAGCTCAGAAAGGTTGTCGGAGGAAAGAAACTCCCTTCGGTTCAGGTCAGCATTTCTGAAGTCGATCTGCGACATGCTGCCATCGACCCTGCCGTGCAGACCGAGTTTAGGAAAGTTCTCCAGGAACTGGGCTTTGAAGTCATCGACCCTTCTTACTCTCAAAAGATCCCAGAAGTTGTCATTTCGGGCGAAGCGTTCAGCGAGACTGGGGCTCGCCGCGGACAACTCATCTCCGCGAGGGCGCGTGCAGAAATCAAGGCCGTGAAAAAATCTGATGGAAAGCTTCTCGATTCTGATAGCGAGAATGCCGTAGCGGTCGACATCGCCGAGGCCACAGCCGGGAAAATCGCCCTTCAGGATGCAGCCTGGATACTTTTAGAGCGGTTGGTGCCAAAAATCGTCAATCCGTAATCCCTACGGATTCGACAATGACACTCTCCCTGTCAACGCGTTTTAGCGTCCGGATGGATTTATTGATTACGGCATGTGCAGCCACCATACATGAAAGGAATCAAGGGGGATGACGATCTTCTCCAGAATCCTGACTCTGCTTTTTCTTTTAGCGGGGCTTGTATCGGTTCAGGCGAAACCCGAAAGGATCACCGTCTTCGCAACCGGCCAAGACCGCGATCTTGAAGATCTCTGCGTGGCTGGACTCTCCTCTGACAAAGGAGTCGAGTTGCTCGAAAGACGTCATCTTGAGCTGCTGCTGGGAGAGAAGGCCATCGATGCCGCCTTTGCCGCACCAACTACCCGCGCACGGATCGGAAAATTGGCAGGCGTTGATCTCATCGTGGCCTTACGCCGTGATGGACAATCAGTTATCGTTGAGGTCATCGACTGTAAAAACGGTAGGATTCTTTCTGAGGGTGACACAACCTCGAAGGAGCTTTCACAGTTTACTTCAGGACTTCTCAAACAAGCAGAAGGAAAACAGAGAGACTCGCGTGAGACTGTTAAAGTCGCTGTTGAAGACTTCACCGGACAAGACGGAATCAACTACAAATTACCGGCCGAGATAAGAGAAGGACTTGCGACCGCAGGATTTGAGGTGCTTGACAGATCCGTAATCGAGCATGTAGCCGCGGAACATGAACTAGGAAAGGCGGGTTTGTCATGCGAAACGAAAGGGTCTCTGGCTGGCGCTGACTATCTTGTGAGAGCTCAGATTATCGGTAACAACTCACATCTTCAGTTACTCGATGCACGGAAGGGAAGGTTGGTGGCATCGGAGGACATTCCGATTCAACAAGCGTTGAAGGAGACACTCCGGTTGCTTAATGAACGATCCAAAAATCTGAAACCTAGCCCTGTGAGTGTTCTCGAACCTAGAGTCCAGATCGAGGCCTTAGTGCCACTTTACCAGGGAATAAAATATTTCAGGGACGGAAATCATCAAGCCGCTCTCTTGGCTTTCTGGAGCGCCGAACGATGGGATGATAAGTTCGTTGAAGCCATCGATTGGGAAGCCCGGTGCTATGAGGCTATGAATCTGCCCATTTTCGCAGATTCCGTGAGACGCTATGCCCATGAGTGCCTGGTTGGGCACGGGGTCTCTGTTCCAAGCAGGAACATTCCATCGGATGGAATCACTTTTCTGGGAATACAGGGAGAAGGGGATCAGCGATTGCTAGAGGTGAAGGCTGTCGATGAGCTCGTCCGAATTGCTCCAGGTAAAATCGTTCTTCCTGACGAGTTGGCGTCTTATCGCAACGAATATGATTCCATCGTGGGAGGATCGGATAAGGCATGGCTGACAGCCCCTGGATTTCTTACGCGCTGGTCACTGATGGCCTCCCCAAAAACCGACGATCAAGGAAAGTTCGAATGGACTCTTTTTGACACTTTGAGCGGATCCATTAAAGCAACTGCTGTAAGCAGTCTTGCGATGAAGAAAGAGTCTCAGGCTTCCCTTCAAAAACTCATCAGCGCTACGGAGCGAAAGACGCAAGAAAGGGAGTTGCCACTAAAGAACAAGGTCTCCTCCAAGGAGCTATCTGCACCCTCGCACCCTACTCCAAAGGATGAGGTATCTGATCTTAATCTTTTGCATCTTCTCTCAACAAAATCACTCAATATTTCAAAGATTACCAAAGCAGATTGGAAAAACTACTTTCATCACAGTAATGACGATAAAAAAGGGTTTCTAAACTATGCGCTTAAGGAAACCCTGAGAACTTCCCTTCCGGATTCGGATCCCTTCAGGGCCTGGCTCGAACTTGATAAAATTGCATCATTCATGAAGTACGATCCCTCTGGCCTTCTCCACTCAGGCGAGAAGCAGGATCCTATAGAGGCCTTGAAACAATTCGTCGGGTCCCATCCGGATGACGCCCCTGGTGCCTTTGCCAGATACATGCTTCTGATCGAGAGCATGGATGCCATGGAGCCTAAGGAGCGTGTTAAGGCATGCGCTCAGACGGTTGAGGCTCTTCGTCAGGCAAATGTGCAGGGAGCATTTGAAGAATCCAAACTGCTGCTTGATTGTTCTCTTCATCTGGAGACTCTTGCGCGCATCGTAGCCGATGACAGTCAGGATATTCATAATTTGCCAGGAAAGCCTTTCCCACGTGCCGTCAGGCCCAATGTGACTCAAGGGGATGGCAAGATTGCTCTCCACTGGATGGATGACTGGCTATGTGATGAATGGAGTAAGATTCCTGTGACGAAAGACCACTGGAAACAGGAAGCTGTGGCTGCCATCCATATCCTAGGAAGAGGAAGTCACAGCATGAGAGTATCGCCGACATGGCTTGATCAATCTCCTGATTCGTTCGTTCTTCTGAGTTTCTGCGTCAATGCAATGCATGAGGTCGAGTGGGCTTATGGCCTTCCAAGTGAGGGACCTATCGATGCTAAAGCGGATCGCAGTACCTACCGGAGGATGATCGACTATTGTTCCAGAAATCTTCCGTTATGGATTGCCCGGGCATCGGACGGACATGAGTTGATGTATATTGCTCATAATGCAGATCTTTTTGTCAAACGTCTCAGCTATTACGCTTACAGCTCCTCGATTAGCGACGAAGAATTCTTCAATATCCAAAAATCAATTTATCACGACATTGTTGAATCAGCCCAACGGATCGGTGAAAATCCTATCCAGTACACAGACGATTATTGGCCGGGGATGCCACGCCGAGTCTCGCCTGAGATTTATGATGCGTGGTCAAACTCCCAAGCCTTCAATCGTCCTTTTGAATACTTCTCCCAAGAGGAGATCTTATCGGCTTCTGAAAGCTTTGCCGACTCTCCGACACAATATCCCAGATGGTGGACCTTCATGTCCGACCGACATGGGCTGAACCCTATGAAGTATAGCGAGTTCGCGCTTCGCCACCTTGGCAAAATGAACGAACTCTATCATCCCGACGACCTTACTCTGGCTCCCATGCTAGCGGAGCGTGAGGCCGCGTTTCTTTTCAACTACGGGAGCATTCTTTTTTATGGCAGGTCCTACCAGGAGGCAGAGCCATGGTTCCGTCTGGTAGCATCGATTCCGGATAGCATTCTACTGAAGTCTCGTGAAGCCCGAGAAATCCGAGAGAACGCGAAACTTTACCTGGCTCACTGCCTGGAAAAGGAGGGTCGCCTTAGCGAGGCACTCAATCTGTCATTGGAATGCGCGGCTTGCGCCACAGCGGAATCTCCCCCCATGAGATACATCCTCCATATCTGGCCGGCAGGTTCGGGTTTACGTTTCGAATACGATGGATTCCTGAATACCGTAGGGATGAGGTTTGTGAGGGATATCCGCCTACTTGAATCCAGCAAGGATCTTCCAGAGCGTATGAGAGTTTTCCAGATTCCCGTCGCAGGAAAGAATGGTGATAAGGCAACCTTCTTCCTGAGGATTCCGCACGAAGTCTCTTCATTGGCCAACGGGAAGATGCCCCTGCTCGTTCTAAACCCCTCCCTTAATCATGGTGGATCTGAATACATCTTGGATTCCAATGCATGGGCCAGATTTGCAGACGAGTACGGCATCTGCCTTCTAATTCCTGAATTTGACTTTGGAAATGAAAGATCCGGTGTGGGTGAATACGAAATCGCTGAATCCTGGTCAGGCAAGACGCTGCTCAAGGCGGTGGACTGGGTTGGTGAGCACTACCCCGTAAAGACCGACCATTTCATGATTCATGGATACGGAGGAGGAGGAATTTTTGTTTCACGGTTTGTGAGGTTATATCCGGAACGATGTCTTGCCGCCTCATTAAACAGCGTTGGTAGTCTTGGCGCCATTTTAGACGGATGTCCCGCTCTGAAGCCGTTCTCCGAATTGCTTTCCCTTCCAATGATCATCACCTGCGGAGATCGTGATGATGCAAGATTTGGTATTTATAACCGCCGGATGATTACAGAGAGATATGCAGCCGAGGCACGGGAGGCTGGAGTCCATGTGGAGTGGAAAGTATTGCCAGATACGGGACATACTCCGACTCAGGAAATGGAAACAATCATTCAGGAATTCTTTGTCCGAAAAGCAAACCTCACCAAGCGAAGGCCATGAAGAAGAGTTCAATCGTCGGCATTGCCGTGTTCTGTATTCTACTTACTCACACTGACGCAAGGGCCGCCGTCTTTGAATGGGAAGCCCCACATATTGGAGATCACCAAATGTCGCTCCGGTGCTACATACCCGATGGCCAGTTGCACACGAGAGCTCTCTTTGTACTGGTCCCCGGACTCAATGGCGACGGACGTGGACTAGCCCTCGACAAGGAATGGCAATCTCTGGCTCAGCGAACGGGATGCGCCTTGATTGCCCTCTTAAACAGAGGAAATCAAAATGGAATTTACTACGAGGTGAACCACTGGTCGGGCGAACTGTTTCTTAAAGGCCTTGCAGAACTTTCTCGAACGAGCGGACATCCCGAGCTCAACTCTGCTCCACTTGGTTTCTGGGGGCACTCCGCGGGAGGTCAATGGAACTACAACTTTGCGTGCTGGAAACCGGAGCGTACTTTTGCCTTCATTGCCAACAAAGGGGGATATTACAACGGCAGCGCAACCCCGGCCGTGCGATCCATTCCGGCACTCTGGATGGCCGGCGAAAAGGATACGGACCTTCGTATTGGCAATATCACCAGTCTCTACGCGGAAAACCGTCGCAGGGGAGCGTTATGGGGACTTCTCATCGAACCGGGTGTGGATCATGCTGTTGGCCGGAGCAAAGAAATAGGCATTGTCTTTCTGGAGGATGCTTTGACGGTTGCTGTCGATTCATCAGGGACATTAATTCCCATCACTGCAGGAGGTTGGCTCGGTGATCTCCAGTCGCACGAAATCATGAAAGCCACTTCGGCAGACACTGGGCCATCAATACGCGCATGGCTTCCTGGGATGCATTCGGCTGAACTCTGGAAATCCATTTCACAGGGAGTCGCTACTACCAACACGGAAAGCAGCAAATTCAGCGTCACCGGTCAATCGTCTTCGACCAACACCGATCGGGAATCTCTTTGAGCTCATTCGCGAAGACCTCCACGAGCGATTTCTAATCACTCACACACAAAAGCACACCATCATAATGAATCGCACGCCCCTCCTTTTCGTCTCCACCTTCCTTCTTGCCATCATCACAATCGACACTTCGATCTACGCCCAAGATGCCGCCGCGACTCCCCCACCGGGCACCAATGCCACGATTCTTGCCGACGAACTTGTCAACCTCCTCCACTTGGAAAAAACCGCCAATTCCATGAGGGCAAATCTCGAGAGCGCGACCGCTGCTCTCAGTGGGAATGCCATGAAAGGCGTATCGCCCGATGCCAGGGTACAGGCCGAAAAACAATCAAGTCGGACACTCGACATCATCTTTTCCGCCATGAGTTGGGACAAAATGAAGCCCGTCTATGTCTCTGTCTATGCGGAGACTTTCACTCCGGAGGAGCTTCGGGCAATGATCGCCTTCTACAAGACGGATGTTGGGCAAAAGTGGCTCGAGAAGCAGCCGCAAGTTCAGACCGCCATCATGCAGAAGTCCATGGTCTTTATGGGGGGAATCCAGAGTAAGATTATGGAATCAATTAAGAACGTAGTGCCTGACCCGGGCACCCCTCCTACGCCCTCCGCCTCATCAACTCCTTCTGCAACCAAGTTGCCATAGGAACGCCTGAATTCTCTTCCACAAACAATTCCCTCCACTGACAGACTGGCGCGGTCAGAAAAGCCCGCAATTTATTGTTGAATAACTCATGTGATTGAGCGAAAGGGAATAATGCATTTTATTCGCATTCCCATCGCCCTGCTATCATTCCTTTGTTTCACGACACTATCTGCAAAGGCAGATGGATGGCTGACCGACTATGATGCCGCTCTTGCCTCCGCCGCAAAGCAGAACAAGAAAGTCCTTCTCGACTTCACTGGAAGTGACTGGTGCCCTGGGTGCATACGCTTGAAGAAACAGGTCTTCGACATGCCGCAATTCAAAGATTTTGCAGATAAAAATCTGGTATTGGTTGAAATCGATAAACCTTATCAAAAAACTCTGCCGGCCAAGTTAGCAAAACAGAACGAAGAACTAGCTGATCAATATCAAATTGATAAGTTGCCCACGATTATTCTGCTTTCTCCACAAGGAAAAATTCTAAAACAGCAAAGTATTTTCATGGATGGCCCGCAGGGCTTCATCGACTGGGTGAATTCGGGCAAGTAGAAGGCGTCCGTAGAACCACTGAGGTGGTTCCTAAGTTGCTAGCTTCCCAAGCCTCTCTCTAACAGCAGGTGCGACTTCTGTGCCTAGTATCTCAATGGCGTTTAACGCTTTCTCATGGGGGAGTGTGCCCGGGCTCATCTGAATTGTGATTCGGTCGATGCCGCCGAGCACCTTGTTGTAATGGAGGATCTTCTCTACTCCCTCTCGAGCATCACCGATGATGAGCGCCCCTTCCCCATCACAGAGAGCATCGAAATGGGAACGTTGGACCGCGGGCCAGCCCCGTTCCTTTCCGATCTGACCGAACATCCGCTCGTAACCGGGGAAGTAGTCATCACGGGCCTCCTGCTTCGTCCCCGCGAAGGAACCAAGGGCGTGGATGCCGACCTTGAGCTTCTCGGGTGCATGGCCAGACATGGTACCAGCCTCACGGTAGAGATCGACCAACGGACGAAAACGATCCGGCTGACCCCCGATGATTGCGATCATCAGCGGTAGACCGAGGGATCCGGCGCGGATTACTGACTCAGGAGAACCTCCCACACCCACCCAGATGGGAAGTGGATTCTGAAGAGGACGGGGGTGGATTTCCTGATCCCGGAGCGGCGGCCTGTGCTTTCCTGACCAGGTGACGCGTTCGTTCGCACGGATCTCTAGTAGCAGGCGGAGCTTCTCGTCGAAGAGGGAATCGTAATCTCCGAGGTCGAGCCCGAAGAGCGGATAGGCCTCGGTGAAAGAGCCACGTCCGGCAACAATCTCCGCCCGACCTCCCGAGATCAGGTCAAGGGTGGCAAACTCCTGAAAGACCCGCACCGGGTCAGCGGCACTCAGCACAGTCACGGCGCTTACCAGCCGTATCCTTTGGGTCCTAGCCGCCGCCGCAGCCAGAAGAACAACCGGCGCAGAATCAAGGAACTCCGCGCGGTGATGTTCCCCTATCCCGAAGACATCAAGTCCAACCCGATCGGCCGCCTCCACTTCCTCTAGCAGATTTTTGAGTCGAATGACCGGATCGACCATCGCTCCCGTCACGGGATCGGCTAATGTGGCGACAAAGCTATCAAGTCCGAGCTGCATCACTTTTGTCAGGGCCTCCAGGTGGAAAAATACTCAGCCACCGCTTCTTGCCAAGGTCGAGGAGTGACACCGGTGACACGCGTGAATTTCGAAGTATCGAGCGCTGTGCGGGGGGGGCGTACAGCGATGAAGGCCTTCATGTCAGAGAGCTTCAGTGGAGCCACGGTCGTGGTTAGCACGGGGATGCCGTTTTTCTTGGCGCACTCGAGGGCATACTCCCCGTAGTCTCGCCAGGAGCAGGTGCCGCTGTTGCAGAGATGATAGACGCCCCCCGGCACAGTGAGTTTCAGAAATGCGGCAAGCCAGACCGCCATGTCCTCGGTGTAACTGGGAGTGGAAGTTTTGTCATGGACGGCGGCCGCTTCCGGAGAGGTGAGCGCGCGCTTCACGATGGCATCGACAAAGCTGGGCTTGTCGGGACCGAAGACCCAGGAGACACGCACGACGCAGTGTAAGGGCGATGCCGTTAACACCTCGCGATCTCCTTCCAGTTTGGTAAGGCCGTAGTGACTGAGAGGTTTCGGATCATCCTCTTCGGTGTAAGGACGGTCGAGAGATCCATCGAAGACATAGTCCGTTCCGATGTGAATTAGTCGGGCACCTCGTGCCGCACAGAGACGGGCAATGCGTCCAGGTGACTCGGCATTGATCCGGGCTGCAGCTTCCCGATCCCTCTCACAACCGTCGACATCAGTGGCGGCGGCGCAGTTCACGACTACATCGCCAGACCCAAACTCGTGGGTAGCCAGGCTCGCCTCCGCCTTAATGGGATCAGTAAGATCGATATCCGCTCGGGTCAAGGCCACCACATTGACATCGGGAAGTGCTTTCCACCGGCGAGCAAGAGCTGAGCCAAGCCGGCCGTTGGAACCAAGGATAAGAACCTTCATGGGAGAAATGATAGATTCAGTCCTTCATAATTCATAATTCATAATTCATCCTTTTCTCCATGCCTCCCACCTACCTCTGCCAACGCTGTACAGCCTGCTGCCGCTGGCCGGGATTTGTCCGGGTGACCGAGCAGGAGATCAATGCGATAGCGAACCATCTGGGTATTGAGGAAGACATCTTCGTCCAGCAGTATACCCGACTCCGCCCTAACAGGGGCGGATTGGCACTGATCGATCAGCAAGATGGCGCCTGCTTTTTCCTGAAAGGAAATGAATGTTCGATCCAGTCCGTGAAGCCTCAGCAATGCAAGGATTTCCCCAATGCATGGAACTTTCCCGGGTGGCGCGACATCTGCGAGGCGATCGAGGTTCCCTCCAGAGGAGACTCCTGATAGCATTTCGGTTCAGAAGGCCTGCATTCCATCTTTGACCCGAAGGTCACTCTTCTGTAACCACATTCCGTGGGCATCCGATCTTCCAAACAAAATCCGCTTCAGGAAGGCATCCATCCCTCCGGAGAGGAACGTGTCTTTCAGGGTACGGCCGTTGCTCCTGGGATTGCCGAAGGTAAGGTTCTCATCCATTTCCAGGAGGAGGAATCTATTCCTTTCCGCGACCTTAAGGATCATGAATTGGATGCGGAAGTCGCTCGCTTTGAGGGAGCTTTGCTTGCAACGCGAAAGGAGATTCTTGAGCTCCAGGAACGACTTTCCCAATCGGCAGGAGCAAGCGACGCAGGGATCTTCGACGCCCATTTGATGGTTTTGGAAGACCCAACGCTGATCGATGAAGTGATCAAGGGGGTATGGAAGGAAAAGCATAATGCCGAATTTGTTTTCCAGGGCGTCATCCATAAATTCATCAAGACGCTTTCAGCGATCGACGATCCCTATCTCAGGGAGAGGGCCATTGATCTGGAGGATGTCGCTCGGAGGGTGATTCGTCACCTCTTGGGAAAATCGGGACAAAGACTGGCAGGACATGACCGCAATCACATCATCGTCGCCGATGAGCTCACCCCCTCGGATACAGCCACGCTGAATCGGGACAATGTCGCGGGTTTCATCACGGAAAAGGGGAGCAAGACATCCCATGTGGCGATCATGGCACGATCGTTGGGCATCCCCGCCATCGTGGGACTTGAAGGGATCTGCACCGAACTGGAAAACGGAAGCCTTATTCTGATCGACGGCTACAGCGGCAAGATCTTCCTCAACCCCTCTCACTCAACCCATCTCACCTACCAGGCGATCGCTGAGGAAAAGGAGCTTGTCGAGGAGGGGCTGGAGGTTCTCAGGGAGAGTGATTCGACCACACTCGATGGTCATCATATCGTGCTTGCTGCGAATATCGAGCTTCCGGAAGAACTGGACGAGGTGGCGGCCTGCGGCGCCGATGGGATAGGTCTCTACCGCACGGAATTTCTTTATTTCAATCGCGTCACACCACCTGACGAGGAAGAGCAGTATGCCGTTTACCGCAGCGTGGCGGAGAAGATCAATCCACAGCCAGTCATCATCCGGACCCTCGACATCGGAGGGGATAAACCGACGGATTGCCTGGACCTCGCTCTTGAGCAGAACCCTTTCCTAGGTTGTCGAGCCATCCGCTTCTGCCTGAACAATCCCGAAATCTTCAAAACCCAGCTGCGCGCCATCCTGCGGGCTGGCATCCATGGAAACCTCAAGATGATGTTTCCCATGATCTCGGGCATCGAGGAGCTGTTCCATGCCAAGGCGCTTCTTGCCGAAGCAGCACAAGAACTTAGTGAGCAAGGAGTGCCCCACAAGAAGGACATCGAGCTAGGCATCATGATCGAAGTGCCCAGCGCTGCCCTCATGGCTGATGTGCTGGCCCGCGAGGTCAAGTTCTTCAGCATCGGAACCAATGACCTCCTCCAGTACCTCATGGCCGTCGATCGCGGCAACGAGAGGATTGCCCATCTCCACGACCCCTCGAACCCCGCCGTCGTCCGTATCCTTAAAACCATCGTGGACGGCGCCCATGCCGCAGGCATTTGGGTTGGAGTCTGCGGGGAACTGGCAGGCGACATCGAATTCACCCCTCTGCTCATTGGTCTTGGGATCGATGAACTCAGCGCCAGTGCCGTTCTCGTCCCACGCGTCAAAAAGGCGATCCGCAGTCTGGATGTGACTGCGTGCCGGGAAATCGTGGAGCGAGCGCTTTCCGGCGAACGGGCCGCTGAGATTTATGCCCGTACAACGGGGCTGGCACGGATGCGTTATCCCGATTTATTTTAGAAATCATCCTCACCTCCTGATACCCTACCCTGACATGAAGATCACAACCTCAATCCTCGTCATCCCAGCCATCACACTTCTCCTTGCATCCCTGCCGGCTCAACTCCATGCGGCACCGGACAATGGCTCCGCAACCACTCAACGGATAGCGTTGGGAGCTCCGTCGCTCCGGTACAAGATGATTTCGGGTTACAAACAACCTTTTAACGACGACCTGCAGCTGCATCTCTCCAAGGGATGGACCCCAGTGGGTGGTGTCTCTGTGACCACCTGGAACAACGATCTCTTTTTTGCACAAATTCTGAGCAAACCGACCTCCTCCGAGTAAGGGAGAAAAATGGTGCTCTAAAGAAAAAGATAACTCTCCCGCTGATCGCGGAGAAAAATCGCCGACCCATGTTTCGAAAATGCCACACGGATTGCCTAGTCATACGGGGAGGGCTTCTCTAGAAATTCTACATGCTCAATCCGATCGACCTGAAAGCGAATAAGAAGGCCTTCGAGATCAACATGTCCAAGCCGATCTACGGTACATTCGCCGAGATCGGGGCTGGTCAGGAAGTGGCCCGACGTTTCTTCCATGTCGGGGGAGCCGCCGGGACAGTCGCCAAGACGATCTCCGCCTACGACATGACCTTCTCGGACGCGATCTACGGGAAGAGCACGCGCTTTGTCAGTCGTCAGCGCCTAGGCGAGATGCTCGACCATGAGTACGATCTGCTGATCGAACGTCTGGACGAGAAGGTCGGAGCCGAGCGCACCTTCTTTGCCTTTGCAGACACTGTTGCAGCCCGCTCCTACAAGACGCTCAACGAATCGCACGGATGGATGGGAATCCGCTTCCAGAGTCATCCCCGTACTCAGCCCAACGAGATCATCATGCATGTCCGCATGCTCGATGAGGAGAACCTTGAACAGCAGGAGGCCCTCGGCATCGTCGGCCTGAACCTGATCCACGGGGCCTATTTTCTCCGCAGGGATCCGAAGGCCTTCATCTCATCCCTGTTGGACGATCTTGATTCCAGTCGCATCGAGATCGACATGATCCGATTCTCGGGACCCGACTTTGCCATGCTCGACAACCGTATCATGTGCCTCGAGCTCGTGACCCAGGGACTGGCCCAGGCGGTGCTTTTCCGTGGCGACGGCGAGGTCATCCAGGCGGCCGACATCTTCTACCGCAAGCCTCTCCTTGTTGAGCGCGGAAGCTTCCGTCCCGTCACCAACGTCGCCTATGACATGCTGACCTGCGCCCAGACGATGTTCCTCACCGAGGAGGATCTCGCCGGCGAGCAGCCCGAGATCCTGCACGAGATCACGATGAAGCACCTGATGCGCAGCGGGCAGCTCGACCTTCAGGATTTCCTCGACCGCGTCGACATGCTCGGGGCTCTCGGGCGCACGGTGCTCATCTCCAACTACGGCGAGTATTACCGCCTCATCCAGTATCTCCGCCGCTACACGGACCGATCCATCGGCTTGCCGCTGGGAGTGCCGACGCTCCACGAGATCTTCGATGAAAAATACTACGTCAATCTCGATGGAGGGATCCTCGAGGGGCTGGGGCGTCTCTTCAAAAAGGGGGTCCGTCTCTACGTCTACCCGACACAGGATGAGAAGGGTCACATCCTCGAGGCCTCCTCCTACCGCGTGGAGCCTGGGTTGCAGGCGCTCTATGCGTACCTGCTGGAGAATCGCTTCATCGTCCCGATGGCTGGCTGCAAACTCGATTACCTCGGCATCAAGTCGGTCGACGTGATTGCCAAAATCCAGCAGGGGGATGCCTCCTGGGAAGGGATGGTCCCTCCGCGCGTGGCCGAGATCATCAAGTCACGGAAGTTCTTCGGCTGGAAGGGGTGAGCGGAAGAGGCGGGCGTCATGCCATCATGCCATCACCGCAAATCGGTAGATGGTGGTCTGATCGTAGCGGTTTCCGGGTCGGAGAATGATGTCACCCAATAAGGGCGTGTGCACCGCCCCCGGGCATCCCTGGCACTCTAGGCAGAGTCCCGCGTGCTTCTCGTAGGGCCGCCCTGACTTCCCGGTCAGTGAGCCGTCGAGGATGGTTGCGCTGAAAACCTGCACGCAGTCCTGGGTGGTGAGGGCCGTCATGGTGAGCCCGCTCGCCGGGTCGGCGAGGATGGCGGCCGGCACGAGTTCCCCGGGTGAGGAGCGGCGGATGAAGTGGTTGTCCCCGTGTTGATTGAGAAGGCGGGGGATGGCTTCACCGAGGAGGCGCGGAGTGTTTAAGTCGTTTCCCTGACTGGCGACGGCGCTCTTGGTTCCAAGCAGTGTCATGGTATCGTCGGTGGCGGCGATCTCGTCTGAGAAAACCTGAAGCGTCTGGCTGAGCATGTCCCCGCTCCCCTCGCCGGTGAGGTTGAAGTAGGAGTGGTTGGTGAGACTCAGCGGGGTGGCATGGTCGGTTTCCGCGCTGTAGCGGATCACAAGTTCATTCCGAACAGTCACGGCATAGGTGACCTCCACGCGCAGGTTGCCGGGGTACCCCTCCTCGCCATCGGGGCTCAGGTAGGTGAGACGCAGGGCGGCCTCATCGGCCGAGGGAACCAACTGTTCAGCATTCCAGAGCCGCTTGTCGAATCCCTCCGGTCCGCCATGCAGGTGGTTGGGGGCATCGTTGAGGGTCAGGGGATACTCCTTGCCGTCGAGGGTGAATCTTCCTCCGCTGATTCGTCCGGCTACCCGGCCGACCAAGGTGCCGAAGCAGGGGTGAGGATCGAGGTAATCCTCCAGATGATCGAATCCCAGCACCACATCGATGGTTTTTCCTTCGCGAAATGGGACACGGAGGGCGGTGACGATGCCCCCGTAGGTGATGATGTCGCATTCGAGTCCCTTGCCATTCGCCAGGGTGAAGCGCTCGACGGAACGGCCGTCCGGGAGTCGGCCGAAGGGTGAGCGGGTGATGGAAGGATGGGCGCTCAAAACTCGTCGTAGGCGATCTGGTTAGCGGGAACGCCGAGGTCGGCGAGCATCTTGGTGCAGGCCTTGACCATCATCGGGGGGCCGCAGAGGTAGTATTCGAGGCCTTTGGGATTCGGATGATCCTTAAGGTGGCGTTCCAGCACGACTTCGTGGATGAAGCCCTGAAGCCCCTTCCAGTCATCCTCGGGAAGCGGTGAGGAGAGGGCGAGGTGAAAGTCGAAATTGGGGTGTTCCTTGGCGAGGGTCTCGAAGTAGTCGCCGTAGTAGATCTCCTGACGTGAACGGGCCCCGTACCAGAAGCTGACCTTGCGTGCGGTCTTCTCCGTCTCGAAGAGATGGGAGAGATGGGAGCGCAGCGGGGCCATCCCGGCGCCTCCGCCGATGTAGACCATCTCGCGCTGCGTCGGCTTGATATGGAAGTCGCCGAAGGAGCCGATCGCGGTAACGGTGTCACCGGGCTTGAGGTTGAAGACATAGGCGGAACCGACGCCGGGAGGGCAGTCCTGTCCGGGTGGCGGCGTGGCGATGCGGACATTGAAGCGGAGGGTCCGCTCGGTTTGCTGGTTGGAGGCCAGCGAGTAGTTGTTACGACGGCCGCCTTCGGGATTCCGCGCGACGAGGTCGAAGACGTGCTGGGCTTCCCAGACCGATGCGTACGGTTCGGGAATATCGAACTCCCGGAATCGGATCGTCTCATAGGAGGGGATGTCGAGCTGGAGGTAGTCGCCGGGGGTGAAGGCGATCTTCCCGGAGGGATCGACCGGTTCAAGGACGAGTTCCTTGATGAAGGTGGCCACACTTCGGTTGCTGACGACGCGCAGGGTGTAGGTCTTCTGGTGGGGAGCCCCGGCACCACCGATCCGTGCGATGTTGAGACGAAGGCGGCCGTTGCGTTCCTCCAGAGGGTAGGTGGCCAGTCCGCGGCAGATCGGCGGACGCGCGGGGGATCCGTCGGCGAGGTTGAAGCGTCCGTTGTGCTTGGGGCACTCGATGATCGATCCCTTGACGAGGCCGTCGGCAAGGTGGGTGTTACCATGGGTGCAGATGCCGTCGGTGGCGAAGAGCGCCCCCCGCTCGTCGCGGTAGAGGGCGTAGGTCTTCTTGCCGTGGTCGAAGCGAATCACGTCGGCCGGGCCGAGATCCTGCGCGGAGCAGACCTCGATCCATCCCTCGGCATCGGGTTGTGCGTCGTTGACGTGGAGGCCCTCCTGCAGACGCGCCTTCGGTTCGGGCAGCTTGCGCTTCACGTGATAGGCGGGATCCTTCACCTGACGGAGGACGGAGGGAATGATCTCGCTCCAGGCATGGAGGAGGCTCCGGTAGGGTGTCGGCATATCCTCCTTCACGGCCTGATGAAGGCGCGGGAGCGCATGGTAGGGAACGAGCGGGAACATGTGGTGCTCCACGTGGTAGTTCATGTTCCAGTAGAGATACCGATTGATGAAGTTCATCCGGACGGTGCGGCAGTTAAGGCGGTGATCGAGGACGTTCTCCGCAAGGCCCGCATGCTGGGTCAGTCCGTAGACGACCATGAGCCACGAGCCGACGATGTTGGCCAGGCCTACGAACAGGAGTGGCAGGATGCTGTGGGTCGCAATCGCGAGGGCGATGACCGAGGCGTAGATAAGGACATAGATCCGTGCCTTGCCGTAGATCTTGGGAAACTCGCTCTCGGGGATGTAGGTTTTCTCGTCGGCGCTCATCCGTCCGAACGCGTGCATGAGGATGTGTTTGAAATACTTCGGATAGACCGGAAGGTTGAAGAAGGCCTTGATGATCCCGGCGATGTCGGGTGGGCGCGGGACAGCGATTTCGGGATCGCGGCCGACGATGATCGTGTCGCTGTGATGACGGGCATGGCTCCAGCGCCAGACGGTTGACTCGCGCATGACCATGAAGGAGGCGACCTCGTAGAGGGCATTGTTCATCCAGTCGGTCTTGAAGGCCGTGCCGTGGCCCGCCTCATGCCAGCGCGAGTCGGAGGTGGAGGCGTAGAGGACCGCATACACCATGTAGGGAAGGAGCGCCCCCCAGGTACCCCAGAGCTCGAACGTGGTGTATCCGGCACCAAGGATCAGGGCGAACCAGAGGATCGTGTCGCGGATCGCTGGTCCGTCGCGACGCTCCAGCAACTTCCTCATCGTCGCCCGGGGAATGGGGCATTGGTACCAGTCCGCTTCGGCGAGGCCGCGCTCGACGGCGCGCGCGGCATTTTCACCGGTCAGGCTGTAGTCGAGCTTGGTCGGCGGTTTGGAGATGACGGCGGTTGCGTGGTCGGTGCTCATGGTGGTGGGGGATGGGGGGATGTGAGGTGAGTTCTGGCATCAAGCTAGTCCCTCCGTGAGTTTCGCCAATGGTCAGGAGTCGTGAAAACATGCACGAAATTCGCATCGTTTCTTGGATGCCTCGATAAAATGTGCCAGTTTGCAGGCATTCATTATGCCCTATAAGGACATCAAGACCTCACCCCGGGATGCCCTCGTTCTGAAATATCTCTACGGGGGAGTGGTCCATTACCGTCCGGGCGACCGCCTGGTTCCACGGACCCTGAAGGACTACGAGTTGGTGCTCATGATCGAGGGGACAGCGACCTACCGACATGATGACGAGGAGCATCAGGCTCCGCCCGGGAGCGTGATCCTGGCCCGCCCCGGTTTCCGGGAGTCCTACCGGTGGGACCGCCGCATCGCGACACGACATGCCTATGTCCATTTCGACATCGCCACGATCCCCTCCGACTGGCCCGATCCGCGGGAGTGGCCCGTCTTCCTGGCCAATCCCCCGGAGGTCGTCACTCCGATGCTGAGGCACCTGCTCGAGAACATCGCCACGCAAGGGGAGTCGGACTGGCCCACGCTGAAAGCTGGTGCCGAGGAGAGCCGTTTCCTGCAGTGTCTGATGACGGTCCTTCTCAAGCCCACGCACGACAGTGGGCTCTCCATCGGCGCACGCCTCCCTGATCCCGTCCACACCTCGCTCAACCTGATGAGGGAGATCCTCGACATCAAGCCGGGGAGGGTACTCCAGTTGGGGGAGCTTGCGGCACGGTCGGGCGTGACCGGGAAGCATCTCTGCCGCCTCTTCCAGAAGTCGCTCGGACATTCGCCTATGGAGACATTCCGGCTACTCAAGCTTCAGCTTGCGCTCGCTCTGCTAGGTCGGTCCGGGCTTGCGGTGAAGGAGATCGCCGACCGCTGCGGCTTCGAGAACCCACTCTACTTCACGCGCTGCTTCACCCGCGTTTACGGGAAATCCCCCACGCTGGTGCGGCGCTCCCTGCTAAGGAGTGAGCCGCCGCCACCGAATCCGCTTCCCCCAGAAATCGCCCCGCGCATCTATTGGTGAGGCGCCGCAATTCGGTCATTTCTTAAGCCATGCGGAGGATCTTCATCCAGAGATTGAAGGCTACAAGAATCACGAGCAGTCCGGTGATCTGACGGATCCTGACCGCTGGAAGCAGGAGAGCGCCGGAGCGGGCGCCGATCAATCCCCCGGCGAGCACCGCGAAGGGAAGCAGCCAGTAGGCCTCAAGTCCGGTGGGGTGCCACCCCTGCTTCTGAAGCTGCCCCGCCAGTCCCGAGATGCTGTTGGTGAAAATAAAACAAGCGGCAAGGGCCGCGATCTCGCGTTCCGGGGCCCATCGCGCAAGATGTAGGATGGGGGCTAGAAAGATGCCGCCCCCGATGCCGACGATTCCCGAGAGGAGACCGAGCGGTGCACCAAGCAGCGGCCCGAAGCGACCCATCAGGCGGCGGAACGGGGTCTCGACGGGTTTGCCCGGCTTGAGCGGCACCAGCAGGAGAATTCCCGCGGCGCTGAGCGACAGGGCGAGCAGGAGAAAGAAGGTCTTTTCCCGGATCGGGTAAAGACCGCCGAGATACGCCGCGGGAACCGAGAGCGCGACAAAAGGCAGACTGCGGCGCAGCGAGAAATGGCCGGCCCTTGCAAACTGTGCGAATCCCTGTGCGGAGACGATGAGATTGCATCCCAGAGAAATGAGCGGCAGGAGATGGGAGGGCGTCCCGTGAATCTGCAGGAGCGCCAGATAGGAGGAGCCTCCGGCAAAGCCGACACTTGAGTAGACCAGGGCGACGAAAAAAAACAACGCGGGGAGCAGCGGGGTCATTACTTCATCATCCCCCAATGAAGGACATCTCGACCTTTGGCGGCCCTTCCCCCGAAGCCGAGAGGGCCCGCAGCTCCGAATAGCGGTCCGAACGTGCCCGCCAGAGGCCGGCAATCATCCGGTAAAGTTCCTCGTCGTTGGGATTGCGGGCGCGGATTTCCCCGAGCAGGTCGTGCCCCTGTGTGGCGAAGAGGCAGGTGAAGAGGCGGCCGTCGGCGGAAAGCCGGGCACGCGTGCAGTCGCCGCAGAAGGGAGAGGTGACGGAGGTGATGATGCCGAACTCCACTTGGTCATCCAGGTAACGGAAGCGGCCCGCCACCTCGCCCCGGTAGGCTGGAGAGACAGGCTCGAAGGGCATCACGGCGCCGATCAGATCCAGGATATCCCTTCCACCCACCACCGATTCTGGGCTCCACCCGTTGACATTGCCGACATCCATGAACTCGATGAAGCGCAGCGTGATGCCGGCTTCTTTGAAGTGGCGCGCCATGGGGAGGATTTGCGAATCATTCATGCCGCGCTGGACGACCATGTTCACCTTGACGCCGAGTCCGGCGGCCCGCGCGGCGGCGATTCCCGCCAGCACGAGGTCGGGATGTTTCCCTCGGCCGTTCATGGCACCGAAGACCGCCGGGTCGAGCGCGTCAAGGCTGACGGTGACGCGCCGGAGTCCTGCCCCCGCAAGACGGTGGGCGAAGGAGGGCAGTAGGAGCCCGTTGGTTGTCATGGCCACATCCTCGAGGAGCTCGAATTTCCCGAGCCGTTCCAGGAATTTCACCACGCCGGGTCGCAGCAACGGCTCCCCTCCCGTGATGCGGAGCTTCCGCACCCCGCAGCGGACGAAGGCTCCGATGATCCGGTCCAATTCCGTGAGGCTGATGAGTTCCTCCTTGAGCAGGAAGGCGTGGTCGTCGCCGAAGACCTCCGCCGGCATGCAGTAGGTGCAGCGGAGGTTGCAACGATCCGTCAGCGAGACGCGCAGGTCATGGACGGGACGGCCCAAGGCATCGCTTGGCAGAGCGGCCTCCGGGCCTGTCCGGTGTTCACGGTTCGTCAGTCTCTTTGTTGTTTCCGGCATGGAATGCAGCAAGCTACCTTCGCCTTTGCCTCCATGAAATCACTAATCACGCCTTCGCGGGCCGAGACCCTGATACTTTCCCTGAGGAAGCCCTTTCCCGCGGAGTCCTGCGATTTGGAACGTGCTACGGGAAGAATACTGCGTCAGGAGATTAAGGCTGATCACGATTTTCCTCCCTTCGACCGCGTGACGATGGACGGGGCGGCGGTCCGCGCCGCGGAGATCCGTTCCGGCCGGAGAAGCTTTCGCATCTGCGGGATGGCGGTCGCCGGAGAAGCGGGTGCCGTGCTTCCTTCGGAGGAGGGTGCCGCGATGGAGGTGATGACGGGGGCGATCCTGCCGCGTGGAGCCGACTGCATCCTGCCGTACGAATGGTGCCGTCTGGAAAACGGAACCCTCACGCTCTCGGAGGAAGCGACACCAGAAGCAGGAGCCTTCATCCATGCCAGGGCATCCGATCATCGGGCCGGCGAGGTCCTACTCCGTCCCGGTAGCCGCCTGGGGCCGGTCGCCATCAGCATCGCGGCCGCCTGCGGGTGCGACCGTCCGATGGTCTCCGCGCTCCCTCGCGTGGCGGTGATCGGAACGGGTGACGAGTTGGTGCCCGTGGGGGAAAAGCCCGGACCCGGGCAGATCCGCCGCACCAACATCGCCGCCCTTTCCTCGGCTCTGGAACTGGCCGGGCATCCGCCCTCCGAGACCGGATGCCTCCGCGATGACCCGCAATCCCTCCGGATGGCGCTGGAAGGGATCCTCTCCCGCAACGACGTGGTCGTCCTTACTGGGGGTGTTTCCAAGGGAAAGCGGGACCATGTGCCCGAAATCGCCCGGCAACTCGGCGCCCTGTCCCTCCTGCACGGCATTGCCCAGCGCCCCGGCAAGCCGATGGCGGTCTGGAACATGCCGGACGGTCCCGTGATCTTCGGTCTTCCCGGCAACCCGGTCTCAGCGCTGGTCTGCCTCCACCGCTATCTCCTTCCGTCGCTTAATCGCTGGAGCGGATCGGTTCCCGTCGCAACGCCCCGGATGAAACTCTCCGGAGGCTTCGTGCGCCCCCCCGGCCTGACGCTCTTCCTTCCGGTTGTTGCGGAAAGCAACGGGTCGGTGCGTCCCTTGCCCGTTGCCAATTCCGGGGATTTCGCCGGATTGATCGGCTCCACCGGATTTCTGGAACTGGATGAAACGTTTGCAGAGGGGGGTGAGGCACCTTATTTTCCATGGACCGCACCATGAACCCCTCTGCCCCCACTCCGAACTGGAGCCATCTCGACCCCTCCAATAACCCAATGATGGTCGATGTCTCGGCCAAGCCGGTCACCGCCAGATCAGCCCGAGCCGAGGCGCTCATCGCTCTGCCTCCCGAGGTGGAGGCCCAACTCCGAGACGGGGAGATCCGGGTGCCGAAAGGGCCTGTGTTCCACACCGCAATCATAGCCGGAACCATGGCCGCCAAGAAGACCGCGGAGCTGATCCCCTTCTGCCACACCCTCCCCCTCGACGGGGTGAAGATCGCGATCGCCGCCGCCGGGGAAGGTCTGCTCCGCATCGAGGCCTCGGTGAAGGCGACTCAAAGGACAGGTGTCGAGATGGAGGCCCTCACCGCCGCGACAGTCGCGGCGCTAACCGTCTTCGACATGTGCAAGGTCTTTTCGAGCGCGATGGAAATCCGGAGTGTCCGCCTGCTCGAGAAACGGGGTGGGAAAGCGGATTACATCGCCGATCAGGCCTGATGATGAAGGCGCCGCCGCTCCGAGGTCTCCTTCTTGCGGGGGGAAGAAGCACCCGGATGGGACGCGACAAGGCCTCGATGATCCTGCTTGGGAATGGGCAAACACAGGCGGCGAACGCCCTGCGGTTGCTTGAGGGAAGCTGCGTTCGGGTATTCCTTTCGCTCCGCGAGGGTCAGGAAAAACCGGGGGGTTGCGGCTCCGTGGAGATCCTGCGAGATGCGGTCTCCTGCGGCGGTCCCTTGGCCGGGATCCTGACTGCCATGAGGCACGATCCGGAGGCGGCCTGGCTGGTCCTTGCCTGCGACCTGCCGTTTGTCGACCCGGACGTGATTTCCCGTTTGCTGGCCGGTCGGGACAACTTGCCGTTCACGGCATTTGCCAGTGCCGTTGACGGATTGCCGGAGCCGCTTTGCGCGATCTACGAGCCCGCGGCGCTTCCCATCCTTGAGGAGCATGTCGCGCGGGGCCATGTCTGCCCCCGCCACATCATGGCGGAGGAGGGGGCCCGGCTCCTGGAGCTTCCCGCGGCGGCGCGTCACGCGCTGGAAAACATCAACACGCTGCGAGATCTTGAAATGATGACCCGTTTCAGCGATCCCGGCACCGCCGCGTCGGAACCCGCCGGAGAGACTCCGCGCAGGGAAGTCCGCTTGGGATGGTTCGGCTTTCTCGCCGAACAACATGGCCGCAGTGAGGAGATGCTTGTCACCCCGGCGGGCACGGTCGGGGAGTTATTCGCCGAGTTGACCGCGCGTGACGGGACGGACGGCTTCACGTCCGGTGTCCGCTTTGCGGTCAATGATGAGTTTGCCCCGCCGGATCACCCGCTCAAGGCCGGTGATAAGGTGGTCTTCATGCCCCCCTTTTCGGGAGGGTGACACGCCGTGAACGCAGATTTCTCAATCAGTCAGCATCCCCTCGACATCACGCCACTGCGTGATGCGCTAGCCTCGCCCGATTGCGGCGGCTTCGTCTACTTCGAGGGGCGTGTGCGCAACCACCACGCCGGCCGCGCCGTGACGGCGCTGCGTTATGAGGCCTACCGCGAACTGGCTGAGAAGGAGGGGACGCGCATCGTCGCGGAGATCTCCCGGAAGCACGGGGTGAGGGCTGCCGCCGTCCATGCGGTCGGCGATCTGCATCCCGGCGATCTCGCCGTCTGGGTAGGAGCCGCAGCCGCCCACCGCGAGGCGGCATTCGCCGCATGCCGCGAACTGATCGACGCCATCAAGGACCGGGTGCCGGTCTGGAAGCACGAGACCTATGCCGACGGCAAGTCGTCCTGGATCGCGGGTTGCGACCATGCCGGCCGCTGAAAACCCGGATCACCCGTGAACGTCGAACTCCACGATATCTGGATCTCGTCCGGCCATGATTTCAAGGGGCGTCACGGGCTCGGGCGCCTCGGTCACGTGGTGCGGCGTGTCGCGGAGGTTCTCTGCCATGCCGGAAGAGGGATCGAAGGGGACCGCTACCACGGCGAGAATCCCGGGGGCAAGACACAGATCACCTTTCTCTCCCTCGAGGTTGTCGAGGAGATGCGCCGCACGCTCAGGATCGCGCTTCCCGATCCCTCCGTTCTCAGGCGGAACGTGCTGCTCTCCGGAGTGGATCTCAACACCCTCATCGGACGGAAATTCCGCCTCGGGGGAATCCTCTTCGAGGGAATGGAGGAGTGCCGTCCCTGCTACTGGATGGATGAGGCGGTCGGACCGGGGGCCAACGCTTTTCTTGCCGGCAGGGGAGGATTGCGCTGCAGAATCCTGGACGATGGGATCCTGTGTTGCGGACCGGTGGTGCTTGAGATGATCGATTCCGGTGTGGAAAACACAGGGTCCTGACCGTACGCTCCGGTCATGGCCACCCGATCCGATCCGGAGGAAAATCCGGGCATCAGCCCGTGCCGCGCCCTGCGTCAGGAGGAAGGACGAGAGACGGAGGTCGCCGAGGAACTGACGACCGAACATCCCCTGCAGATCGTCGTGAACGGGCGGGCGTTCTCCATGACTATGAGGACCCCCGGTGCCGAACGTTATCTGGTGAGGGGGCTTCTCCACGCCGAGGGAATTTGCAGCGAAGGGTTCCTGTCATACGATCAGGCCGAGATGGAGGACGGGACGCTGGTGAACGTGAGGATCTCGGATCAGGCGCGGACCGCTGCACCGCGCACGCTCGCTTCCACCTCCTCCTGCGGCATCTGCGGCAGGGAGTCGACGGGAAGGCTCTTCGAGGGGGTGTATCCCGTGCTGAAGGAGCAGTCGGTCTCGGCCACTGATCTGGAAAGAATCCACCGGAATGCCGGACAGCTTCAGCGGACCTTCCAGGGAACGGGGGGAAGTCATGCCGCTTCGGCCGCCACGGCGGGAGGGGAGGTGCTTGCGCTGTTCGAGGATATCGGACGCCACAACGCCGTCGACAAGGTGATCGGATTCCTTCTGGAGAACGGCCTCTCCGGGCGGGCCGACGTGTTGACGGTAAGCGGACGGGTCTCCTTCGAGATCGTCCAGAAATGCGCCCGTGCAGGCATCCCCATCCTCTCGGCGATCTCCGCCCCCTCCTCACTTGCAGTGCAAACGGCCGGGCGCTGGGGGATCACGCTGGCGGGGTTCTGCCGCGAGGGGCGGGCCACCTTCTACAGCGGATTTCAAAGGGTCCGCCGCTCGATTCCTGAACTTCCCACCGGGTGAGAAACCGCTTAAAAGACACACTATGACGAAACCAAAGGACTCCGCCGGAGGCTGGGGGGCGCTCAACTCCTCGATGCATTTCCTCCGCAGGGAGGGATTCCTGAAGGGGAACGCGACCCTCCTGCGCATGAACAAACCGGGCGGCTTCGACTGCCCCGGATGCGCATGGCCTGATCCGAAGAACCACTCGGTGGCGGAGTTCTGCGAGAACGGCGTCAAGGCGCTCACCTACGAGACCACGCACAAGCGGGCGGATCCCGCGCTCTTTGCGAGGCACACGGTCTCCGAGATGAGGGGTTGGGACGACTTCACGCTTGAGAACACCGGACGCCTGACCCATCCGATGGCCTACGATTCCGGAACGGATCACTACGTCGGGATCACCTGGGAGGAGGCCTTCTCGCGGATCGCGGAGCAGTTGCGGAGCCTTGGATCACCCGACGAGGCGATCTTCTACACCTCCGGACGCACCAGCAACGAGGCGGCGTTCCTTTACCAGTTGCTGGGACGCCTCTACGGGACCAACAACTTCCCCGACTGCTCGAACATGTGCCACGAATCGAGCGGTGTCGGCATGGGCGAGTCGATCGGAACCGGCAAGGGGACGGTCTCGCTTGAGGATTTCGAGAAAGCCGACGCCATCTTCATCTTTGGACAGAATCCGGGGACCAATCACCCGCGCATGCTCACCGAACTGCAGCATGCCTCGAAGCGTGGCGCGAAGATCGTGAGCTTCAATCCCCTCATGGAATCGGGACTACTCGCCTTCACCCATCCGCAGCATCCCGTCGACATGCTGCTCAACCGGAGCACCCCCATCAGCTCCAGCTACTACCAGGTGAGCGTCGGGGGGGATCTCGCAGCGGTCCGGGCCATGATCAAGCATATCCTGGAGCTTGAGGAATCAAGACCCGGCATTCTGGACCACGCGTTCATCGGGGATCAGACCCATGGTTTTGACGCGTTCCGCGCCATGGTGAAGTCGACCTCGTGGGAGGAGCTTCTCGGCCAGTGCGGCCTGAGTCGCCAGGAGATCTCTGAGGCCGCGGAAACATACATCCGGGCGGAGAGCGTCATCTGCTGCTGGGCGATGGGACTCACCCAGCACAGGCACGGCGTGGCCAACATCCAGGAAATCGTCAACCTCCTGCTGCTGCGGGGGAACATCGGCCGTCCCGGAGCGGGCCCCTGCCCGGTCCGCGGGCACAGCAACGTCCAGGGCGACCGAACGATGGGCATCACGGAATTCCCGACCGAGTCCTTCCTCGGCGCCCTGGAGAAAAACTTCGGGTTCACCGCCCCTAGGAAGCACGGTTATTCCGTGATCCACGCCATCAAGGCGATGGCGGAGGGTAAGGCGCGCTTCTTCCTCGGTATGGGCGGCAACTTCGCCTCCGCCACCCCCGACTCCGACCTGACATGGAAGGCTCTCTCCAACTGCGACATGACCGTCCATGTCTCGACCCACCTGAACCGCAGTCATGTAATCCACGGCAAGTCCGCGCTGATCCTTCCCTGCCTCGGGCGCTCCGAGGGCGATTATCAGGCAAGCGGCAGGCAGTCGGTGACCGTGGAGGATTCCATGAGCATGGTGCATGCCTCCACCGGCATCAACAAACCGGCTTCCCCGGAACTCTGGTCGGAGCCCGCCATCGTGGCCGGCATCGGCCGCGCCCTCTTCCCGGACGGTCCGGTCGACTGGGAATCCCTCGTCGGCGACTACGATCTCATCCGCGGGCGCATCGAGGCGGTGATCCCCGGCTTCGAGGGTTACAACGCGCGGATCAAGGAGCGTGGAGGCTTCCATCTCCGCAATCCGGCCTCGCACCGGGAGTGGAAGACCGGAACCGGTAAGGCGAACTTCAGCGCCAACCCGCTGCCTGATCTTTCGATCGCTCCCGGGCGCCTGCGTCTCACGACGGTGCGCTCCCACAACCAGTACAACACGACGGTTTACGACTACGGCGACCGCTACCGCGGGATTGAGGGGGAGCGCCGCGTGATTTTCCTGAACGGGGAGGACATGCGCGGACTCGGGCTGGATGAGGGCGTCAGGGTGACACTGCGAAGCCATTCGGGGGACGGAGTCGTCCGGCGCGCCCCAGGCTTCAGACCCGTCGCCTACTCCATCCCGCGCGGATGTGCCGCAGCCTATTTTCCGGAAACCAACGTCTTGGTCGGCATCGACGACCATGCGCTCAAGAGCTTCACCCCGATGTCCAAATACATCGAGATCACGCTCGAGCGGGAGCAGGGATAAGAAAGGGATCCGACGAAAAAACCGGAGCATCCGCATTGCGGAGCTCCGGTTTTTCAATGATCACCGCGGCTCGAGCCGCAGCGATCAACTCTTCTTTTTGGTTTTCTTTTCGGGGAGTGCGGAGGCCTTCCAGGCTTTCTCGATCAGTCCCTTGAGAACGATCGCCTCCTCCCAGCTGTTGGGGAGGCTGTGGAGGTTGTAGCCGCCGGCGATGGGGCCCATCTCCGGGCAGACATAGAGCTCGCGTCCGGCCTGATTTCCCTGACGCCAGACCCGGAAGAGAGCCTCGGCAAAGGGGAGCCATTCCTGGATCTCCGGCGTGAGGTTTCCCTTCCCGTCGGTCACGGGAATCTGACAGTGGTGGCCGTTGAAGGGACGAAGATGGATGAGTTCCGCCCGCTGGATCAGCTTAGGCTGGACGAGCAGCTTCTCTGCGTAGTTGCCGGGATGCAGGTGCTTGACCACCGAGACATGCGAGTAGTCGAGTGTCATCGGGAGGTATTTCCCGGTAACCTTCCGGTAGCCGTCGGCCAAGGCATAGGCTTTCTCTGGGGTTTCCGTGCAGGTGTCGCGGTGGATCTCCACGGAGGGTTCGCAGCCGATCGCCTCCGCTTCCTTCATGAGGCGCAGGGTCAGCTTGAGGGCTTCGGGCGTGAGGGTATCCTCGTCGGCCAACTGGACATTGATGAAGTGGCCGCCGTTGTCGGCGTTCTGCTTGAGCAGTTTGCGGAATTCCTCGGCCTTTGCGGAGGCCAAGTAACCGATGATCATTAGACCGTGTTTGTCGGCCAGTTTTTTGAGTTCGGGCGTCGAGATAGTCGTGATGCCGTCGAAGCCGGCCTCCTTGATGGCCTTGACCTTGCGCTCCAGGGACCATTCCTTCTTGGCGCTGGGATATTGGACAAGCGACCAGGTGTTGGCCACAAAGCGGAGCTTCGGGGGATTGTCTCTTTTCATGGGTTTTTTGTTTTTCATGGGGGTGATCCGTGAATTTCAGTGTTTGCCGCGGCCCGGGAAGGTGAGTTCGGCGACTCCGGATTTATCGAGCTCGCCGAAGCCCTCGGAGACCATCCGATCATACTGCTTCTTGGTCGCCTCGGCGAGGGGGAGGGTGAGTCCCTTTTCCACGGCCAGGGCCAGGGCGATGCCGCTGTCTTTCGCGGCATGGGCGCCGGAGAAGAAGCAGGAGTGGTCGCGGTTCTGCATGTCCTCGCCATCGGTGACGAGCACCCGGGAGTTCGCGCCGGTCTGGGAGAAGACCTCTCGCAGTATGGTCAGGTCGAGGCCGAGGGCCTCCCCTAGTCCCAGTCCCTCGGCGAGTCCCGCGGTATTGATGTTCATGACCATGTTGACGAGCGCCTTGACCTGCGCCGCCTTGCCGGTGGCGCCGATGTGGCGCAGCGAGACGCTGAGATCCTTGAGGATCGGTTCGGCGCGTCGGAAGGCCTGGTCGGTGCCGCCGGTCATGAGGTAGAGGGTTCCTTCACGCGCCTGGGTGATGCTGGAGGCCATGCAGGCTTCCAGGGATTCCGCGCCCGCCTTGTGGGCGAGTTCCTCGACGGCGAGATGCACGGCGGGGGAGACGGTGGCGCAGTTGATGAAGAGCTTCCCCTTCGCCCCCGTCAGCAGGCTGTCCCCCTGCGGTTGGAAAATCTCATGCATCGCCTTGTCGTCGGTGACGACAGTGATGATGACGTTGGCCAGTTCCGTGACGCGAGCGAGCGATCCCACTGCTTCCGCGCCGATTTCAGCAGCCAGCTCGACGGCCAGCGGGGCATAGCTGTCAAAGACGGCTGTGACGCTGTACCCCTGGTCCTTGAGGCGTCGCGCCATGTTGGCGCCCATGCGACCGACTCCGACGACTCCGATGGTTTCTTTGCTCATGATATATGTGTTGGTTGTGAGGTGATCAGACTGCGAAAAACGGATTGGCGGTCTTCTGCTCTCCGACCGTGGTGAGGGGGCCGTGTCCGGAGCAGAGGATGGTCGCATCGGGCAGGGTCAGCACCTGCTCCCGGTTGTTCCGCACGGCGTCGGCGTAGGATACCATGCCGCCACCCATGGAAGCGGCGAAGATCGAGTCGCCGACGATGGCGACCGGTTGGACAAGTCCACCCACGACAAAGGTCACGCCACCCGCGGCATGACCGCTTGTTACGCGCGTTTCCACGGTCAGGTTTCCGATCGTGAAGGAACGGCCCGGCTCGAACGACTCGGCTCCCGCTAACGGCTCCTTCACGCAGACCCAGGCATGGGCGCCGGTTTTCTCGAGCAACCTGTCGAGGTCGAGGACGTGATCCGTGTGGATGTGGGTGATGAAGATCTGCTTCACCTTGAGGTCGTGGGCCGCTGCGAAATCAAGCATCGGCTGGCCGTCGGCCCCGGTATCGAAGAAAGCAGCCTCGCGCGTGGCCGGATCCCAGACGAGATAGGAATTCACCGTCATGTCCTCGAAGACCGTGTTGAAGCAGGCAAGCCCCTCCGGTTCGGCGACCGGTGCGGGTTGGTGGGTTCCCTTGGCCAGAGCCAGCAGGGCGTTGGCGCCCAGTCCCAAGGCTCCGGCCACCTTCGTGAGGGCGGCTTCGTCAAGGTCACCCGCCTTCAGGGATTGGATTACCCCGAGGCTGATCCCGGTGAGTCCGGAGAGAGCCTCGTCGGTGATGGATTGTCCGCGTTGAGCCTTGCCGATGATGTCGGTGAAGCCGTCTTCAAGTGGAATGTTATGGGCCATGGTTTGGAAAATGCAGAGAGTTCCTTTTAAGGCGGGATTTGTCCAACGGGAAGTTCCGTCGAGCAAGTCGCGTCTGCAGGATGCGACTCAGCGTACGATGCCGCGTTCGCTGGTGGCGATGAATTCCGCGAGATGGGTGACGAGTTCCGAGGAGGCGAACTGAGCCCTGAGTGCCTCCAGTCCCTGGGTGGTGTTGAGATTGCTGCGGTAGACCAGCTTGTAGGCATCGCGGAGTTCCCGGATCGCTTCCGGCGCGAATCCGCGCCGCTCGAGTCCCACGAAATTTACGCCGCGGATCTCCGCGGGATTGCCGTCGGCGATCAGGAAGGGAGGGACATCCTGCACGATCTTGGTACAGCCCCCCACAATGGCATGTGCGCCGATACGGCAGAACTGATGGACGCCGCTGAGTCCGCCGATCACCGCATGATCCCCGACAATCACATGGCCGGCCAGGGTGCCATTGTTGGAAAAGACGACATCGTCCCCGACCACGCAGTCATGGGCGATGTGGGAGTATGCCAGGAAGTTGCCTCGGCTGCCGATGCGCGTGACTCCATCCGGCGCGGTGGCGCGGTGAATGGTCGTGAATTCGCGGAAGCAGTTGTCGTCACCGATCTCGAGGTAGGTTGGCTCGCTCTCATACTTGAGATCCTGACTGCGATGGCCAATGCATGAGTAGGGGTAGAATTTGTTACCGTTGCCGATCTTCGTGGGGCCGGCGATGGTGACATGGGCATGCAACTCGCATTGTTCACCGATGACCACGCCTGCGCCGATGATGCAGTAGGGTCCGATGGTGCTGGATTGGCCGATTTTGGCCGTCGTCTCGATGATGGCTGTAGGATGAATGCGTGCCATGACGGACTCTTATTTGTTGATGATGCCAAAGAGGAGTGATCCTTCGCTCACCACATCGCCGTTCACGACGCACTTGCAGGAAGCTTTGCCCAGATTCTTGCGAGCCTTGAGCATCTCCACATGAATGAAGAGTGTGTCGCCAGGGAAAACTGGCTTGCGGAACTTCACTTCATCGGCGCTCATGAAGTAGCCGATTTTTCCGGTATTCTCGCTCTTGCGCATCATGACAATGGAGGCGACCTGAGCCATGGCCTCGAGCTGCAGGACTCCCGGCATGACGGGGTGGCCCGGGAAATGACCCTGGAAGAAGGGCTCGTTGATCGAGATACATTTGACGCCGACGGCCTTGGTATCGCCGTCGAATTCCACCACGCGATCCACCATCAAGAAGGGATAGCGGTGAGGCAGGACACGCATCACCTCGTTGATATCCATCACTGGTGCCGACGAGGTCACTGGCGTGGGAGCCATGGCCAGAAGGTCGCTGTGGCGCTTGGCGATGGCGCGTGCGAGTTCCGTATTGGGACCATGGCCTGGGCGGACGGCGACGACATGACCTCTCAGGGGACGTCCCGCAAGGGCTAGATCGCCGATGATATCGAGGATCTTATGCCGGACGAACTCGTCCTGAAACCGGAGCGGTTCTTTGCTGAGAACTGATTCGCCGCGGATCACGAGGGCATTCTCCAGACTGCCACCCTTGATAAGACCCTTTTCCATCAGATCCTTCACATCCTCGTAATGGACGAAGGTGCGCGCGGGGGCTATCTCCCGGGCATAGACCTCGGGTGAGATCTCCAGGGAGAGGTACTGGGTGAAGCGGCCGTCGTGATTCGCCTGGGTGCAGGAAATTTTGAATCCCGCATGAGGGAAAACCGACATGATGGAGCCGCCGCTAGTCTCAAGGTGAATCGGTTGGCCTAGTTCGAAGGGCGCGCGGACAGCCTCCTGGTCGATGATGCCGGCCTCCTGGATCAGGGCGACATAGGGGGCGGCGCTGCCGTCGCCTATCGGAGGCTCGTTCGCGTCCATCTCGATAAGGGCATTATCGACACCGAGGCCTGCCAGGGCCGAGAGGACATGCTCGACGGTCTGGATCTTGGCATTTCCCTGCACGAGCGTGGTGGACCGCTCGACAGTCTTCACGTGCTCGACCAGGGCATCCACGATCGGCTCATCCGGAAGATCTGACCGGCGAAATTTATAACCATGGCCGACTGGAGCGGGATGGATGGTCAGAGTGACATTGCCTCCGTTGTGGAGGGCGGCGCCGATGAGGCTGGCAGACTTCGCAAGAGTGCGCTGGAGTTCCATGGAAAATCTTCTGTGTATTAAGGTGTTAGGAGGATGATGAAGAGGCGATTCAGGTGGCATCCGGAGTGATACGTCCATCCTTCATCCTGATGCGCCTGTCGGCCAGGGCCGCCACCGAATCGCTGTGAGTTACCATAATGACGGTGGTGGTGCGGCGGGAAGCAATCTTTGCAATCACATCGAGGACTTGGGAAGCGTTTTCACTGTCCAGATTCCCCGTCGGTTCATCCGCAAGCAGGAGGGCCGGACTATGGACCAGTCCCCTGGCAATGGCTGCCCGCTGCATCTCGCCCCCGCTGAGCTGGTGGGGGAAGTGCATGGCGCGCTGAGTCATCCCGACCTGATCGAGCATAGCCAGGGCAGCTTGCCTGACTCCCGAGGAGGGATCGCCGCGCAGCAAGAGAGGCAGCTCTACATTCTCCACAACGGTCATCGAGGGAAGCAGGTTGAAGAACTGGAAAACGATCCCCAGCTTCAGCCTCCGGTACTGGGTCAGCGTCTTGTCATTCGCATGCTCCAGGTGGACCCCATCCACAATGACCTCGCCCGAGGTGGGGTGGTCAAGACCTCCCAAAAGGTGCAGCAGTGTGCTTTTGCCCGAACCGCTCGCTCCCGTGATGGCGAGGAATTCACCGCGCCCGATATCCAGAGAAACCGAGTCGAGTGCCGTGACTGGAGGTGTGCCGTAGGAGCGGGAGGCTTTGACGAGTCGGATCATGTTGTTCACAAATGAACGACCAACCATGTCCGAGCAAGCTTCTATACCGGCCTCCATGTCCGGCGCTTTCCGAATCCTTGGGGAAACCCCCGATCTGCTGGCTGTGGAGAAGCCCCCCTTCCTGCTCATCCATCCCAGCAAGCCGGGCGATCCGGTGACGCTCTGGGACCGGCTCAAGGAACTCCTTGCCTACGAGATCGCCGGAGGAGGCCAGGTTTCCCTGATCAACCGGCTCGACCGTGAGACTAGTGGCATCGTCCTCGTGGCCAAGAATGCCGCAGCCGCACGCGTCTGCAGCATGACGATGGCGCGGGGGGAGGTGCAGAAGGAGTATCAGGCCATCGTTACAGGCTGGCCTGAAATCGATCAATGGGAGGTACGGAAGCCGATCCTGAGGCTAGGCGAGATGCAGGACTCTCGGATCTGGCTCAAGCGCGGGGTGCACCCGGAGGGGGCGCCTTCGCACACGGCCTTTCGCGTTCTGAAAAGACTGACACATCCGAAGCATGGCGCTATCTCTCTCATCCACTGCATTCCTTTCACCGGCAAGACGCATCAGATCCGCATTCATCTGTCTTACTCGGGCCATCCCGTGGTTGGGGACAAGATCTATGGCCCCTCCGAGGAATGCTACCTGAAGTTTATCGAGACCGGCTGGACCGCGGAACTTGCGGCCCAGCTCTGGCTTCCACGCCACGCGCTTCATTCCTGCTTGCTGGAGCTGGATTATCTGGGTCAGAACCTCCGCTGGGAATCCGCCCTTGCAGAGGATCTGGCACAGTGGTTGAAGGCATGTGGTTGAAGGTAGCCAGCTGAGAAAACGCTCGTTTGCTCACTTTCCTTTGATAAACTGCCACTCCCTGTGTTTCCATGGAGCTCCCCCGTTTTCCCATCTTTCGTTGGCTTCCCTGGTTGCTTCTGATGACCGGGCTGTTTGCTTTCTGGAAGATGAGAAGCTCCGCGGAGCCCGAGACCTACATCACCGGAACGATCATCAAGGGAGCGCTCGAGGATGCCGTCACGGCGACCGGCGTACTGGAAGCAAGCCAGTATGTCGATATTGGGACGCAGGTTTCGGGTATCCTGAAAAAAATCGCCGTCCAGATTGGTCAGACCGTGAAGAAAGGTGATCTCCTCGCGCAGATCGATCCGACCCTCTTCAGGGCGCAGGTGATCCAGGAACAGGCGAACCTGAAGGATCTCACCGCGAGACTGGTCTCCGCCGAGGCGACCCTCAAGCTTGCCGCCCAGCGCTTCGAGCGAAACCGCAACCTGGTCAAGAGCGACGCCGTCAGCATCGACGAGGTCAATTTTTCTGAAGCCGAGTTCGCGCGCTCGAAGGCCGCCATCGACGCCATCAACGCCCAGATCGAGAAGGCCCAGGGAAGCCTTGATGCAGCCGCGGCGAACCTCGGATTCACTAAAATCAGCGCCCCGATCGACGGGACCGTCATCCAGATCCAGGCCCGCGAAGGGCAGACCCTGAATGCCACCCAGACGGCGCCGATCCTCTTCCGTCTTGCCGACATGGCCACCATGACCGTGAAGGCGCAGGTCTCAGAGGCCGATGTCCAGAGGATCCGCCCCGGGGCTTCTGTCTATTTTACCTCGCTTGGGGATCCCGAAACGAAGCACGAAGGGAAGGTCCGGGGCATGGAGCCCAGTCCCACCACGACGAATCCGCCGATCTTTTACAACACCCTCTTCGACGTCCCGAACCCGGGATTGATGCTCATGCCGTCGATGACCGCGCAGGTCTTTTTTCCCATGATGCACAGGGACGACGTGCTGCTTATGCCGCTCGCCGCCATCGATTATGCCGCCCGGCGCCCATTGTCCGCCAACTCCCCGCAGAAGAAGCCCGCCGCTGATGCCGGCACGAGGGTCTTCGTGCTGCGTGATGGAAAGCCGGTCGAGGTCTGCGTGGTCCTGGGAATGAAAAACCGCGTCACCGCCGAGGTGGTGTCGGGGCTCTCGGTGGGCGACCAGGTGATCACCGGCCCCATCGAAATGCGGCAGAAGGCCCGCCCTCGCTAATGGAAACCCCCGACGGATCGGGAAGGGGGAAGGCTCCCGCCATCCTCCTTAGGGGGATCGTGAAGAATTACGAATCGGGAGGCGCCTCGACGCGCATTCTCCACGGCATCGACCTTAGTATCGAATCGGGTGAATTCGTCGCCATTGTCGGCCCCTCCGGCTCCGGGAAGACCACGCTGATGAATATCCTCGGCCTCATGGATTCGCCGACGGCCGGATCCTTCGAGCTCCAGGGGCGGGATGTTTCCAGTCTCTCGGCGGATCAGCGTGCCGAGGCAAGGGGAAAGACCTTCGGCTTCATCTTCCAGCGCTACAATCTCCTGGCCAACGAGACGGCTGTCGAGAATGTCGGGTTGCCCGGTGCCTACATCGGGATGCCCTCCGCGCAACGCAGGGAGAGGGCTGTCAGCCTGCTGGAGGGGTTAGGTCTCGGGCACCGGATCGCCAACAGGCCGCCGCAACTCTCCGGCGGCGAGCAGCAGCGTGTTGCCGTGGCGCGCGCCCTCATGAACGGAGGGGAGATCATCCTCGCCGACGAGCCGACGGGCGCCCTCGACACGGCCCGCGGACAGGAGCTCATAGCCCGCATCAGGGAACTCCACCGGCAGGGCCTCACCGTCATCCTCATCACCCACGATCCCGGTGTGGCCGCGCAGGCCGACCGGGTAATACGCATCGTCGACGGCGGGATCATTTCCGATGAGGCGACGGAGCGCTCCGCCGCGCCGGAGGCGGCGCTTCAGGAAGCGGGATCCCTTCCTACGCTGCCTTCCTCGACGGAGAGGAGGAGGATCGCACTCCTTGCCGATGCAGCCGAGGCGTTCCGCATGGCGCTCCATGCGCTCCAGGCAAACAGCTTCCGAACCTTCCTCACCATGCTCGGCATCATCATCGGTGTCGCCTCGGTGGTGGTCATGCTGGCTATCGGCGAGGGGTCTCGCCGCGACATGCAGAAATGGATGAGCCGCATGGGGACCAATGTGCTGAGGATCGAACCGGGGGCGAAGATGTCGGCCTCAGGCGGCATCCTTACCCTTCAGGATGCCCGGGCGATCGCCGACATCACCCATGTGCAGGAGATCGTGCCAAGGGTCTTCTCGTCACGCACTTTGCGCTACCGTGACAGGATCTACGCCTGCACCGTGCTGGCCACGACCCCCTCCTTCATCAGGGCGGAAAACAGGGTGATGGTCCGGGGCGGGTTCTTCGACGAGCGGGACGAGGAGGAGAGGGCCCCCGTGGTCGTGCTGGGGATGAAGGCCTACCTTGAGCTTTTCCCCGATAGGACCGATCCGGTCGGTAAGAGAATCCTGATCGACGGAGCCCCCTTCCTAGTCGTCGGCGTGATCACGGTGAGCGGCGGGAGTGCCGACGGTCGCGACCGCGAGGACGACATCGCCCTCATTCCCCTCTCCACTGGCGAGGCGCGCATCTTCCGGAGCGTCCGGATCAATCAGATCAGCGTCACGGTCGATGATTTCAGGAACGTCGAGGTGGTGCAGGACGAGATTCGTTCGCGCCTAAATCGTCTCAGGCAGCAGGAGGACTTCAGGATCTTCAACCAGGCCGCGATGATCGAGACGAACCGCAACACCCAGAACTCCTTCCGCTTCCTCTTGGGCGCTGTCGGGGTGATCTCACTGCTTGTCGGGGGAATCGGCGTCATGAACATCATGCTGGTGAACGTCGTCGAGAGGACCCGCGAGATCGGTGTCCGCATGGCCTGCGGGGCGCGCAGCCGCGATATCCAGCTCCAGTTTCTCACCGAGGCGATCCTCGTCTGTCTGCTGGGAGGGGTGATCGGGGTGCTTATCGGGATGCTGGTCTCTGAGTTCGTGACCATCGGGGAATCCAAAGCGGTCGTCACGCTCGCGCCCGTCGTGCTATCCTTTGCTGCGGCCTTCACCACGGGGGTTCTGTTCGGTTTTTGGCCGGCCCGCAAGGCTTCCCGACTTGATCCCGTGGTCGCACTCAGCTCGGAATAGTCGTCCCATGGCCCCCGCAATGAACAGAACCCTCCCGTTGACGGCGCTGCTTCTTGCCGTGTTCGTGCCGGGTTGCTCCACGCCACGGAAGAAAGGCCCGACATCCCCCGTGGCCGTTCCCAGCGAATGGAAGGCCACGGGCCTGAAATCCCCGCTTGCCCCTTCCGGATGGCTCTCCACCTTCCGCGACCCCATGCTCGATTCCGTGGTGCGTGGCGTCCTCTCCGATAACTACGACCTGAAGGCCGCAGCGGGACGCCTTGAGGCGGCCGTCGCGAAATCCCGAGTCGCCACCGCCGACCTCTATCCCCAGATGGGGGTGAGGGCGGGCGCTTCAGTCAACGACACGCCGATCTACAACGCGCAGTCTGTCAACTATCAGATCAATCCGGGCAACTGGAACTACACCCTCAACCTTGCCCTTAGCTGGGAACTGGATGTCTGGGGCCGCCTGAGATCCCTCTCCAAGGCCGCCAAGGCAGATGCCGCCTCTGCGACCTTCACCTACGAGGGAGCGCGGCTCTCCCTTGCCGGACAGGCCGCCAAGGGATGGTTCTCCGTGATCGAGAGCCGCGAGCAGGTTCGTATCGCCGAAGAGACGCTGGCGAGCCTGCGCAAAACGCGGGATCTCGCGAGGGCACGCTTCGAGAACGGCGCGGTCTCCGCCTTCGACGTCCGTCTGAGCAGCGCCGACGAGACCAATGCCGAGGCGAATCTTGTCCAGCGACGGCAGAACTACGCCGATGCCAAGCGCTCCCTCGAAATCCTTCTCGGCCGTTATCCCTCCGCCGAACTGGAAGACCGGCGCGCTTCCTTCCCCCGTATCATTCCGGAGGTTCCGGCCGGAATTCCCTCCGAATTGCTCCTTCGCCGTCCCGACCTGCGCGCGGCCGATTGGAATCTCTTCGCGTCGGAAAACCGTCTCTTCTCCGCCAAGACCGAGCGCTTGCCGAAGCTGGCCATTACCTCCACGGCGGGGACGCCTTCGGTTCTCCTGCAGGACGTCACCAATGACAGCAGCTTCCTCTACACGGTGGCGGCCAACCTCACGGCTCCGATCCTCGACGGTGGCAGGATTTCCGGGAACGTGAGGTTCACCAAAGCTCAGCGCGACACCGCGGCGGCCGCCTACGCCCAGCAAGTACTCAACGCATTCCGGGAAGTCGAGAACACACTCTCCAACGAGGTCACGCTTGTCTCCCGCGAACGACTCCAGGAGAAGGCGCTCGGGGAACTCCGTCAGGCCTACCAGATCGCCACCGTGCGATACAAATCCGGCCAGATCGACATCGTATCGCTCCTGCAGGCCCAGCGTAGCATGCTGTCCGCCGAGAGTGTCCTAATGAACACGCGTCTCCTCAAGCTTAACAACCGCATCGATATCTTCCTCTCTCTCGGGGAAAGCGTGGGCCCCGTCTCTTCGGCATCCCTATTCCGCGACTCGGCCCTGGAGTTCCCGAGGCTTTCATTGCCCGGGGCCTAGTTTCCCCTGGTTTATTAGAAAGGCATCTCTAGCGGGTCGCGGTTGGCCAACTCCCAAGCCAAGAGATTCCTTTTGCGCTCCAGCCCCCAGCGGTAGCCCGTGAGTTTTCCCCGGGAAATGACGCGATGGCATGGGATCAGGAAAGCAATACCATTGGCAGCGACGGCCCGACCAACTGCACGTGCAGCTTTGGGTCGACCGATCGCGCGCGCCAGTTCCCCGTAGGTCAGGGTCACCGAAGCACGATTGCGCCGGAGATATTCCCAGACCGTGAGCTGGAAGGGTGTTCCGATCGCAAGAACTGGAACCAAGGAGGGATTTTCAAAGCCTCGTACGATCAGTCGCTCGACCTCAGGAGAGTAGCGTAGAGGTGTCTTGGGCCACTCGGATTGAAGAGAAACAATGCCTTCTTCTCGACTCTCCACGAAGCGAAGTGCGAGTAGATAATCGCCTCCTGTCAGTGCGATGCAGTAACCAAAAGGGGAGCGGGCAACTCCGCAGAGCAATTCTCCCTCCGCGCGGAGGGAGCGGACTCTGGCATCATGTGGTGAGAGCCAGAGATCCATGCGCTGGCTGATCGCCTCCTAGGGATTGTCCGGCGCCTTAGATGCCAAAGGGGCCAATCGAAGCAAAACCTCGTTTCGTCTCATAAATCCGGGTGTCCATGGCGGATTGTAGTAGGCGTACATAGGCGATAGTGAACCGGAGGTCGGGAGATGTTTCGAGTCGACCCAGGCGAGGAGTTTTTTCGCGGCTGCCTCACTGGGTCCGGGCTTGCTCGGTCCTGAGAAGCGATAGGCAGCGTAGCGGGCCGGAGGCTTGGTGCTGATCGTCACCTCGGGATTCGAGGGGGTCGGGACGCCTTGCTGAGCGACATCCTTCGGCACGATAAAGCTCATGATTCCCGACTCAGCGCCCGTCATCAGCACGGGAGTGGTCATGGAGATCTTCTGGGAGCGCTCGTTGCGTCCAGAGATAAAACGGAAGAGCTTCATGAAGGATCCGTCCTCACCGCGCTTCTGCATCGGAGTTGAGACGATCGTGAGTTCGGGATAGTCCCGGATCTCGAAGGAGCCCTCTTTCTTCACGACCTTGTACTCGGGGGATTCATACTTCGACTTCTCGCAGCTAACAAATAGTGAAGAGAGCAGGGCGATCATCATAAAAAGCCATCTCTTGGAAGACGAGGAGGTAGCAATCTTCATAATTCTACTTCAAGCCAAGAAACGAATCCCGTCAAAGGATTATGAAGGAGGAAATGAAGTAAATCGTAGTGGTGTTAACCCAACCCTTCCTGGACAGAGCAGAAGAACCTGCGGGTACGATTTTTTTTGCGTTCTTGGGTTTTTAGTTCTGTAATCTCATATGTCGGTTAATGAACAACCTCAACCCCCTAGAAAAATGAAGATACGATCCCTACTCCCCAAACTATCGCTAGTCGCATTTGCGGCCCTCCTCATACCTGCAAGAGCCCAAGCTTCCGCAGGAGTTGTCCTTGAGCCAAATGATTTTGTCGGGATTTCTTTCTGGCTGATCTCCATGGCGCTTGTCGCCTCCACCGCGTTTTTCTTCCTCGAAACCCAGCGGGTTTCTGGAAAGTGGAAGACTTCCCTCACCGTCTCCGGCCTCGTGACCTTGGTCGCCGCCGTTCACTACTTCTACATGCGTGAGGTTTGGGTAACCACCCACGACACCCCGACCGTCTACCGCTACATTGACTGGCTCATCACCGTGCCGCTCCTCATGGTGGAGTTCTTCCTGATCCTCTCGGCAATCACGAAGGTTCCCGCAGGCGTTTTCTGGCGCTTGCTGATTGGAACCCTTGTCATGCTCGTCGGCGGATATGTGGGCGAGGCCGGTTATGTCCCCGCACTTCCTGCATTCATTGTTGGAATGCTCGGTTGGGCCTTCATCCTTTTTGAGATTTTCTTCGGCGAGGCGAGTCGTATCAACGCTCACCAGTCACCTCCTGCAGTCAAGACGGCGTTCAACCTCATGCGTCTGATCGTCACCTTCGGATGGGCGATCTATCCCATCGGTTACTTCGTCGGCTACCTCACCGGAATGAACCACGAGGATAGCATGAAAGGCCTGAACATTGTTTATAACTTGGCCGACGTGCTCAATAAAATCGCCTTCGGTGTCATCATCTGGGCTGCTGCTGTCACCGAGACAGAAGCCCACGCCTAGTAACGTTTAGAGGTTTCTCCGTGCGCCGGTTTATTCGGCGCGCGGATTTCCTTTATACAGTAAGGTCAGTTTTCGGGCACTATCCCCTAGGCCTACCTCTATGTCCACGATTCCCAAGATAAGGGTCGGATCCGGACTCCATGGCGAGTCCCTCCTCGGCGTGGTGGAGGAGAGGATGACGGAAGTAGTCCATGCATCGCTGGCGGGATCGGCAGGATTGATTGAGGGGCGTTCGGACTCAACCCGTGCTGCGTCCTATCACCTCTCCTCTGGAGGTCAGCGTATTCGTGCCAGGCTTGCACTCTCTGCGGGGAGCGCCCTTGGGCTTCCGCCGGAGGATTCGGTGGCCATTGCCTCCTGTGTCGAGCTCATCCACAATGCTTCCCTTGTGCATGATGATCTGGAAGATCGCCAGCAATTCCGTCGCGGAGTCGAAACCGTCCACGCAGCCTATGGCTTCCATGTCGCCCTGTGTTCCGGGGATTTGCTTCTCTCAGCCGCCTATGCAGCCCTTGCGCGATTCAGCAATGTCCTTCTCCTTCCCGAGTTGCTATCCTTAGTTCACTCCCGCATTGCAGTCGTGATAGGGGGTCAGTGCGCGCGGCTTGTCCCGATCGGAGATGAAGAGAGCGACATGGCTGCATACGACTCCATCGCCTCCGCCAAGTCAGGCGCACTTTTGAGCCTTCCGCTGGAGCTTGCCCTCAAGGGTTCCTCCAAAGGGATGTGGTCGGAGGACGCGCGGCGCGCCGCTGAGCACTTTGCCATCGGATATCAGATCGCTGATGATATGGAGGATGTGGAGCAGGATCGCGGGACCCTTTCCGTCAATGCACTGCTGGTGATTGCCGCTGCAAGCCGCTGCCAGATCAACGAGGCATCGGAGAAGGCGCGCAGTCACGCGCTCGCGCATCTGGCCAAGGCGACCTCACTCGCTGGATCACTTCCCAACGGCTCTGGAGCGCTGCTCCGGGAGCTTGCCCAGGAACTCTCTCATCGCCTCGAAGCGATGCGCTGATTATCATCCGCCTATGCATGCGCTCGTTATCGGAGCCGGTTATGGGGGCATGGCGGCTGCACTCAGGCTCAGGGCAAAAGGATATCAGGTCACCCTGATTGATCGATCCCCGGGACTCGGAGGTCGTGCACAGATTTATGAGAGGGAGGGTTTTCGTCACGATGCTGGTCCCACGGTCATCACTGCACCGTTTCTTTTTGAGGAGCTTTTTGCACTCTTTGGGGAAAACTTCCATGACCATGTGAAACTCGTACCACTGAAACCGTGGTACCGGTTCAGATACTCCGACGGCACCACCTTCGATTACGGCGGGACGCTCGAGGAGACCCTGGAAGAAATAGGGCGCATCGAACCCAAGGACCGTGAGGGATATTTGCGCCTCGTGGAGCATTCCAAGCGAATTTACAAAGTCGGTTTTGAGGAGCTTTCCTCGGAATCTTTTCACCGTGTCTTAACCATGGTACGGCAGGTTCCTAAACTTCTTCGCCTGCGCAACTATGAAACCGTCTGGCAAATGGTCTGCCGTTACCTTTTCAGTCCCAAGCTGCGGCAGGCCTTCTCGATCCAGCCGCTCCTTGTTGGTGGAAATCCCTTCGATACCACGAGCATTTATTCCCTAATCCATTATTTAGAGAGGAAACACGGCGTCCATTTTGCGATGGGTGGCACTGCGGCGATTACCTCTGCACTCGGAAGCCTCATGGAGAGACATCAGATCTCGACCCGGTTGGGTACAACGATCGAGCGGATAGTTGTGGAGGATGGGAAGGCGACAGGGGCGCTCTTGGAGGGTGGAGAGATGGTCAAGGCTGACCTCGTTGTCACCAACACAGATCCCGCTCACCTGTACGGCAACATGATCAGCTCCAAGAAGCAGGCGCTCTCCACACGACTCAAGCTTGCCGGTGCAAAATACTCCATGGGGCTCTTTGTGCTCTATTTCGGAACGACGCGCATCTACCCGGAGGTCGCCCACCACACCATCTGGCTTGGCCCGAGGTATCAGGAGTTACTCAAGGATATCTTCGACCGAAAAATCCTGGCGGATGACTTTTCGCTCTACCTGCATCGTCCAACAGCCACGGATCCAAGCTTTGCCCCTCCGGGGTGTGACAGCTTTTATGTCCTTTGCCCGGTGCCCAATCTGCAGTCCGGTATTGATTGGAGCATTCAGGGAACAAGACTTCGGGATCGGATCGTCAAGGCCTTGGAGGAGACGATTCTTCCGGAACTTTCCTCCACGATCAGGGCAGATTTTTTCAAGACTCCGGAGGATTTTAGCAATGAATATCTGAGTATCCATGGGGCAGGTTTTTCCATCGCCCCCATTTTCCGTCAGTCTGCTTGGTTTCGCTTTCATAATAAAGGTGAGGGGATCAAGAATCTCTTCCTCACAGGCGCAGGCACCCACCCAGGTGCTGGATTGCCCGGAGTTCTCTGTTCGGCAAAAGTGGTGGATGCCCTCCTGCCGCGCGCCGAAGCCTTTAATCCGGCATGAGTCCGGCATGAGCGTGGCACCCTCTGCCAACGAGGTGCTCTCCAGCAAGGGGCGCAGTTTTTATTGGGCGCGACACTTTTTAGGGAGCAGGCATGCGGAGAGAGCAACAAGGCTTTATGCATTTTGTCGTTATTTGGACGATCTTGCCGATGAGTCCCCCTCCCCCGACGAGGCGCGCTCAAAACTCAAAGCGGTCCGGGAAGATGTCCTGAGGGGTGAATCCGCTGATGCCTCGCTCAGCGACGGCCTCTCACTGGCCCGAGAGTGTGGTATTTCGAAAGAGCCGATTCTTGAACTCATCAATGGAATCGCCTCGGATCTGGAGGAGGTTCGGATCGCTGACGTGGATGAGCTCATCCGCTACTGCTACCGCGTGGCCGGCACCGTGGGCCTCATGATGTGCCGTGTTCTCGATGTCAGCTCCCCAGCAGCCTATCCGCATGCCGTCGACCTTGGGATTGCCATGCAATTGACCAATATCTGTCGCGATGTCCTTGAGGATGCTGCAATGGGCCGTCGATACCTTCCCTCGACCCTTGTTGGAGATCTCTCTCCTCTAGAGTTGATCAACCCCAACACTGCCGTGTGCGCTAAGATTGCCTCGGGCGCACTCGAACTCTTGCAACTTTCCGAAGACTACTACCGAAGCGGCGAGGAGGGACTCTCCTACCTGCCCTTGCGTGCACGCGGGGCTATCTTGATCGCCTCCAGGGTCTACCATGGCATTGGGCTCGATCTTATTTCACGCAAGGGAGATTGCTGGTCTCGACGTGCGATGGTCTCCTCCGCTCAAAAGGCACTGATTACTGTGAAGGCTCTCACGAGCGTCACGCAGGGGAGATCGAGTAAGAGATCGTTTTGGTCCGCTACCTGCGCTCACCGCTCGGAACTCCACATCGCACTTGCAGGCCTTGAGATCGCTCCATGAACAATCAATCCGATCTCATCATCCTGGGGGGTGGTTGTGCCGGGTTGAGCCTCGGTATGAATCTTGCCAACTATGGAGCGGCCTGCCCCCGGACCCTTATTCTCGAGGGCAGGCAGGAATATACCAATGACCGCACCTGGTGTTTTTGGGGCGGTTTTGGGTCCGATTCGGAAAAGCTCGCAACCCACCGGTGGGAATCTTTTTCAATTGCCACGGCCAGGGATCGCATCACCCGTAGCTGCAAAGAAAATCCCTACCTCATGGTCGCCTCCAAAGACTTCTACCAGGCTGCACAAGGAGTGATTGCCCAGTCTTCTCGGATCAACTTGAAGATGGAGAGCGTCGTCTCGGGTGAGATTTTAAAGAGAGGTGGGCTCTGGCATGTAGAGACTCCCATGGGCGTCTACACAGCCCCAAGGATCGTGGACACTCGTCCCAAGGTTCCGCATTCTGGTGACTTTGAACCCCTTCTTTGGCAGTCGTTCCTTGGGGAGGAGATCACAACTGAGGAGGAGATCTTTGATCCGGGTTGCGCGGAGTTGATGGATTTTTCTGGAAGTTCATCCGAAAGAATCCTCTTCCTCTACGTTCTTCCTTTCTCCAAGAGGGAAGCCCTTGTGGAGGCTACGGTTTTCGGACCGGAGCCTTTGAGAGCAGAAGATTTGGAGGAGTCGTTCGGCGCACTCGTCAAACAACGACTTCAAGGGTGCCCTTACTCAAGCGGGAGGAGGGAGCATGGAATCCTCCCCATGGGGTCACCTCCGAAAAATCGACAGAAAGATCCCAGCTACGTCCGTGCGGGACTGATGGCCGGAGGGGCCAGACCCAGCAGTGGATACGCCTTTCAGCGTATCTGGAAGTGGTCGCAAGAGTGCGCCATAGAGTTGGCCAAGGGCCGTCCCCCAATATCCCATCGGCAAGATCCTCACATTATCCGCACCATGGATGCTCTTTTTCTGCATGTGCTTTACTCCCGTCCCGAACTGGCTCCCGATCTTTTCTTTTCACTCTTTTCCAAGGTGGACCCGGTTCGCGTGGCCCGCTTCATGAGTGATCGCGCGAGTCTCGCCGATTGCCTCACGATCATGGCATCGCTCCCTCCGGTGCCTTTTCTGAGCGAATTGGCCAAGACCGTTGGGTTACCCTCCGGCCACAAATGGAAAAAAGAAATAAGAGGAAAAAGGGGGCGATGAAACCAATGAGCCCGCTCCGTATCCAGGGATTTGCATTCAGCCTCTGCGCGCTTGGAGCGGCGGCTTTTTTCGCGCTGGTTGGGTTCCAGAAGGGGAATTTCAACGGGCAATCAGGACTCATCATCCTTGCGACCTTGATCCTTCTCCTGGGGGTCCCGCACGGAGCTTTCGACACGATCTTTGCTTACAGACTTTACGATCTTCGGAAGCCAACGGACTGGATGCTTTTCACCATGATCTATCTTCTTCTAGCGGTAGTTGTTGTGGCGGTTTGGTGGTGGGCGCCGATGGGTTTTTTGATTTTGTTTCTTTTAATCTCAGCGGCCCATTTCTCGGGGGATCCTGAGGAAGGAACCCCTCACGCGACTCGAATCCTCTACGGGGGAAGCGTGCTCCTATTGCCCGCCCTACTTCATTCGGAGGAGATGTCGCGTCTTTTTGGGCTTCTTGTGGGTGATGAGCCGGCCCTTCTGCTCATGCCATGGATCAAGCTGATTGCCTGGATCTGGCTACCGTGCGTTGCACTCGGAGTGATCCTTCTCGCGTGGAGAGATTGGCTGGGAGCCATGGAGATAGCTTCCGTCGTTTTGCTGAGTGTTGCTGCGCCTCCGCTCATCGCATTCACCCTCTTCTTTTGCGGCATGCATAGCGCGCGCCATATCCTCAGGACAATCGACTACTCGGGATCTCTTTCGAGACGCCTCCTGGCTCTTTCTGCTCTCCTGCCGATGATCGGCGTCGTCGCGGTTTCGGCGCTTGTCTGGTGGTTCCTCAAGGGAAAGTCCCTCGATGAACGCCTGATTCAGATTGTTTTTGTAGGGCTGGCCGCGCTGACCGTCCCTCACATGGCGCTAGTGGAACGCGTCCGATTTTCTGGGTGGATCAAGGGTGCATTTCAGAGACCCTGATAAAAAGAGAGTGCAGCCATGAGGAGTCGAACCTCAAACCTTCTGATCCGTAGTCAGATGCTCTATCCAATTGAGCTATGGCTGCGTTAGGGGGAGAAAACATAAGCAGTGAACGACTCACTGGTCAACGCATTTACTGAAACTTCTCTTGACGATACGAATCTGAAGATCAATGATGCTTGCTCAATCTTATCAAGAGTGACGGAGGGACTGGCCCGCTGATGTCACGGCAACCGCTGCGGAATTTTTTCGTAGGCCCAGGTGCCAAATCCAGCTCCGAGCAATCGGGGAAAAGATGAGATACTTGGCAGAGCCGATGATCCGCAGGGATTGAGGCACCAGGTCTCCTCGGCACTCTTGATGGGAAAACAACCGATCAAGACCTATGTCCAAGAAACCTTTTTTCAGTAATCTGAAATGCCGCGAATGCGGACGTCTCTACGAGAAAGAGGCGATCCATATCTGCGAATTCGACTTTGGCCCGCTGGAGGCCGCCTATGACTACGAGGCGATCCGCGCAGTGCTGACCCGGGAACTCATCGAGTCTCGCCCTCAGACGATGTGGCGCTATCGGGAGCTGCTTCCGATCGATGGCGAGCCGACCGTTGGCACCCAGGTGGGCTTTACCCCGCTCGTGAAGGCCGACCGTCTGGCCAAGGCCCTCGGCATTCGCGAAATCTGGATCAAGAACGACTCCGTCAATTACCCGACTCTTTCCTTCAAGGACCGCGTGGTCTCCGTGGCGCTCAGCCGTGCCCGCGAGCTCGGCTTCGAGGTGGTCGCCTGCGCCTCCACGGGCAATTTGGCTAACTCGGTCGCCGCCAACGCTGCAAATGCCGGACTCAAGAGCTATGTCCTGATCCCGTCGAATCTCGAGCAGGGAAAGGTGCTTGGTTCGCTGGTCTACGGAACCAACGTCATCGCGATCAAAGGCCCCTATGACCAGGTGAACCGCCTTTGCTCCGAGATCGCCGGCAAGTACGGCTGGGGTTTCGTGAACGTGAACCTCCGGCCTTACTACGCGGAAGGGTCCAAGACCATGGGCTTCGAGATTGCCGAGCAGCTCGGCTGGAAGCTTCCCCGCCACACCGTGGTCTGCATGGCATCCGGATCGCTGCTCACCAAGATCCACAAGGCCTACAAGGAATTCATCGATCTCGACATCGTTACGAAGAGCGATTTCACGATCCACGGGGCGCAGGCCTCCGGATGCTCGCCAATCAGCACGGCCTTCAAGGCCGGTTCGGAGATGGTGAAGCCCGTTCAAAATCCCGACACCATTGCCAAGTCCCTCGCGATCGGCACCCCGGCTGACGGCTACTATGCGATCCGCAGCATGCGGGAGACCGGAGGCAGCTGTGAGGATTGCAGCGATGAAGAGATCGTCGAGGGGATCAAGCTGCTTGCCGAGACCACCGGCATCTTTGCCGAGACGGCCGGCGGCGTGACCGTCGCCTGCGCTCGTAAGCTCATTGAGTCTGGCAAAATCCCCAGTGATGAGAGCGCCGTCCTCTGCATCACCGGCCACGGCCTCAAGACCCAGGAAGCAATCGTCGGCAAGGTCGGAGATCCCCGCGTCATCGGGGCCAGCCTGCGTGAGTTCGAAGCCCTAGTCGCCGACGAGGTCGCGGCAAAAAGCTAATCTTCATTACCCATTACCTATCACCCAAACCCTATTACCTAATTCCCATGCCCATCGTCCGCATCCCCACCCCACTCCGCAAGCTGACCAATAATCTCGAGGAGGTCACGGTCTCTGGTGCCACGCTCGGCGTCGTGCTGGACGAGCTCAATGCCACCTATCCCGGTCTGAGCGAGCGCATCGTCGATGAAAACGGCGTTATCCGTCGCTTCGTGAACATCTTTGTGAACGACGAGGATGTCCGCTTCCTTCAGGAAAAAGAGACCCCGATCCAAGAGGCCGATGTCGTCTCTATCGTTCCAGCTATCGCCGGAGGCTAGTCCGACAGGCCCCACCTGATAGTCCTCTTGCCTTCGCGACTCTAAACTCCGATCTTTTCTCTTATGGAAACGACCCGCCTCTGGCTCATGTATCCGGCGAAGCTCATCACCCGCCCGCTTGTTTACGAACTGGGACACAAATTCTCCGTCACGACGAATGTCCGCCAGGCCAGTGTCACGAACGAAATCGGCCTTGTCTGTCTAGAGCTCATCGGCGAGCGCGGCGAAATCAAGCGTTCGATCGCCTGGCTCGAAGAGCTGGGAGTGAAGGTCGAGCCGGTTGAGATCAACACGATCGAGGGCTGATTCGCTCCAACCCAATACCGCTGTATCATGAAAATCTCCCTCGGCAGTGACCACGCTGGATTTGAATACAAGCAGGCTTTGGCCGAGATGCTCCGCACGCAGGGGCATGATGTCATCGACTGCGGCACGCACTCCGCCGACTCCACCGACTATCCTCTCTGGTGCATTCCTGCCGCTGAGAAAGTTGCTAGCGGTGAAGCCGAGAAGGGCATCGTCGTCGGCGGCTCCGGCAACGGGGAGGCTATCGCCGCCAACAAGGTGAAGGGGATCCGTTGTGCCATCGCCTGGAGCGATGAGACCGCCAAGCTCGCCAGCCAGCACAACAACGCGAATGTCCTCTCGATTGGCGAGCGCATGGTCTCGCTTGAGACGGCCAAGCGACTGGTTGATCTCTGGCTCTCCACCCCGTTCGAGGGTGGCCGCCACCTCAAGCGTATTGAAGAACTTGCTAAGTACGAAGCCGGTCTTCCCATGCAGTAGAGGAAAGAAAGTTTTTCGCAGCCGTTACGGCTGCACGAGAGTCGGTTGCTTGTTCTAAACTGCTTCAGCCTGTGGCTATGAAATAGTCACCATCACTGCAGTTGCATTATCCTTCCCTGAGGACTCCACCGCTTCAGCCACGAGATGCTCTGCGGGAGTGCTTTGCTTTGGACATTCCTTCAAGACCTCGACGATTCGTTGATCCGAGAGTCCATCGGTAACTCCGTCCGAGCAGATCAGAAAGCGGTCGCCCCGATGGCAGGCGATCTCGCCGATCTGCGGGTTGACGAATTGATTGCCGGCACCAAGCGCCTTTTGTAGGCGATTCTTTGCCGGGTGCATCCGCGCCTCCAGTTCACCGATCTGACCCGTGCGTTTCAGCCATCCAACATGCGTGTCGTCCTTGGTGAGTTGAAGGATTCTTCCATCTTTGAACAGGTGGTAGATGCGGGTATCGCCGATGTGAGCAAAGTGCATCATGTCGCCGGAAAACCAGCAGAGGCTAAGGGTGGCTCCCATGCCGCGGCACTCCTCATAGCTGTCGCCCAGATATTGAAGAGCCTTGTTGATTTCCGAGAAAAGCGCTTCGAAGGCTCCTTCATAGCCGATCGGCTTGCCGCTGGCTCGTTGCCGGATCAGCGGGGGGAGCATGCGGGTGATTTTATCAACAACGATCCGGCTGGCGAATTCACCCGCATTCGCGCCACCCATTCCATCGCTGACGGCAAACAGCAGATCGTCCTCTGCATGGGATGCAGCGCCGACCTTTCCCAGATGACGCACCTCTGCCGCATCGATCGCCAGTCCGAGGAAAGAATCTTCGTTATTTGACCTTATGCTGCCAGTGTCGGAGTACCCGGACCATGTGAGAGAAAGCTTCGGGGCCGATACCTCCGGGGGCGTCGCGATCGACACGCCATCCCTTTTCAAGATCGTCGCAAATTCAAAATCGATCAGGCAGAAGCGCCCGTCCTGCTGACGATAGGTGACGTTGCGGAGGTCGGCATCGTCGTGTCGGACGCTGTAGTGTTCGAGTTCTGCGAAGAGTTCCTTGCAACGCTTTGGGTCAAGCTGGTCGACGCGTGAACCGCAGTTCGTCGTGACAAGAAGGAGCTTCTCCGGTTCCGCCGAGATCACCCGCGGGACAAAATCGCATCCGGCTTTTTCAAGATACCGCAGGACTCGGACTTCGTTGGTGAAGCGCTCCTTGGCCTTCGGCCCATGGAACGCCTTGCGCACGCTCCCATCGAAGCAGACCTGGACGGTGGCGCGCTGAGTGTCCTTGACGGTGAGCATGATGAGGGTGAGAAGGTAAAAGGTGGAAAAGTGAAAGGTTGGCGGGCCCTCTTTATTCTACCTTCTGACTTTTTACTTTCCTACTTTTCACTCGAAATTCCTCGTTAGAAGATTTTATCAGTTTGGCATTGAAGTTGCTTGATCCTATTGTGCCCGATCTTAAAGTTGGGACATTACCTTTCGACGGTCGTCCGAAACGCGGAAGGTGATCAAAAAAAGACACAGGACATAGGACACACCACAACCACCCCAATCCCATGGCGAAGTACAAACTCGAATATATCTGGCTCGACGGTTACGAACCCGTCGCGAACCTCCGCAGCAAGACGGCCATCAAAGAGTTCACCAAGACCCCCCTTCTGAAGGATCTCCCAATGTGGGGTTTCGACGGCAGCTCAACCCGTCAGGCCGAAGGAAAGAGCTCTGATTGCCTTCTTAAGCCAGTTGCCAGCTACCCCGATCCAACACGCGAGAACGGCTATCTCGTTATGTGTGAGGTTCTGCTTCCCAACGGCAAGCCGCATCCTTCCAACTCCCGCGCCACCATCCATGACGATCCCGACACCTGGTTCGGCTTCGAGCAGGAGTACTTCCTCTGGAAAGACGGTGCGCCACTCGGTTTTCCCAAGGGCGGATTCCCGGCCGAAGGCCAGGGCAAGTTCTATTGCGGCGTCGGCTTCTCCAACGTCGGTGACATCGCCCGCGAGATCGTCGAGGAGCACCTCGAAATCTGCCTCGAGATGGGTATCAACCATGAAGGTATCAATGCCGAAGTAGCCAAGGGCCAGTGGGAATTCCAGATCTTCGGTAAGGGCTCCAAGAAGGCCGCCGACGAAATCTGGCTGGCCCGCTATGTCCTCCAGCGCGTGTGCGAGAAGTATGGCGTCGATGTCGAATACCACTGCAAGCCCCTCGGCAAGGATGTCGACTGGAACGGTTCCGGCATGCACTGCAACTTCTCCACCAAGTTCATGCGTGAGAAGGGTGGCAAGAAGTACTTCGAGAAGCTCATGGCAGCCTTCGACAAGTACAAGGACGAGCACATCGCCGTCTACGGACCCGATAACCACTTCCGCCTGACCGGCCTCCATGAGACCCAGTCGATCGACAAGTTCAGCCACGGCATTGCCGACCGCGGCGCCTCGATCCGTGTTCCTCACAGTTTCGTGAACAACGATTACAAGGGATATCTCGAGGATCGCCGTCCGAACTCTCAGGGCGACCCGTACAAGATCTCCAGCCGCGTTCTTCAGACGATCAAGACCGTTCCGACCAAGTAATAGCGACGGTCAGCATCATTCAGAAAACCGCCATTCCGAAAGGGGTGGCGGTTTTTCTTTTCCGTCGCGATGGGAGATCGGTAATCGGTGATGGGATCTGGGGTTACAAAAATCTGCATGTCTCTTCCCGAGACCCGATAGCCTATTCCCCATTCCCCACTTTATCCCTTGCCTCTTTGGCAAGGACGGGTAAAGTGACCAACCGCGCATCAAAAATTTGCCGTCGGTCCTTGGGTGATCAGCGCTTGCTGGGCATCAACACGCGACAAGGGAAACCCGGCAACGAGAACCACAAGACATTATGCCTATCCGCCTCGGTCGCTTCGAAATGCCGAAGACCCTCGTTAAGAACGAGAAAACCGCTACAGAAACCTACGCGCAGTTCGTTGCAGAGCCCTTTGAGGCTGGCTACGGCCACACGATCGGCAATTCACTTCGCCGCACACTTCTCTCATCCCTTGAGGGAGCAGCCATCACCTCGGTCAAGATCGAGGGGGCTCCCCATGAGTTCACCGCCATCCCCGGAGTCGTCGAGGATGTTGTCGAAATCATCCTCAACCTCAAGAAGGTCAAGTTTAAGGCCCACGACCACGAGGTCCGCAACCTAATCCTCTCGGTCAACAAGCAGGGCGCGATCACAGCCGGTGACATCCAATCAACCGCCCAGTGCGAGGTTCTCAATCCTGAGCAGCACATCTGCACCCTCGATAAGAAAATGAAGTTCGAGGCAGAGTTTGAGGTCAAGGTCGGCCGTGGATTTGCTACAGGTGACGAGAACAAGTCCCCCGACAAGCCGATCGGGGTCATCGCTATCGACTCCATCTTCTCGCCCGTCACCAAGGTCAAGTACGCTGTCGAGCAGACCCGCGTCGGCCAGCGCACCGATTACGACAAGCTGATCCTCGATATCTGGACTGATGGACGACTCACTCCGGACGAAGCCCTGCTTCAGTCCGCCGCGATCCTCCGCCATCACCTCGACGTCTTCGTCAACTTCGACGACACGCAGATCGAGTTTGACGAGACCCCGGTCGAAGTCAGCCAGGAGAACAACCGCCTCAAGAAGCTGCTCGCCATGAGCGTGAACGAGATCGAACTCTCTGTCCGCGCGGCGAACTGCCTCAACAACGCGAACATCACTTCTGTCGGACAGCTCGCCCTCAAGAGCGAGGCTGAGATGCTCAAGTACCGCAACTTCGGCAAGAAGTCGCTAAACGAGATCAAGGACAAGCTTGTCCAGCTCGGTCTGGGCCTTGGCATGAAGTTCGAGCCAGGCCTTGTTGACAATCTGGCACCCGTTGCCGAATAAGGAACCTTAGAAGGACTCTAACGCCATGCGTCACCGGAAAAAAACCGTCAAACTCGGCCGTAGCCAGGCACACCGTGATTCGCTTCTCGCGAACCAGGTTTGCAGCCTGATTGAGCACCGCCGCATCAAAACCACCCTGGCCAAAGCCAAGGCCACCAAGCCTCTGGCCGAGCGTATGCTCACCTTGGGCAAGAAAGGAGATCTCCATGCCCGGCGCATCGCGATCGCCTATCTCAAGCACAAGGACATCGTGAAGAAGCTCTTCACCGAGATCGCTCCGGCAGCCGCCGACCGCAAGGGAGGCTACACCCGCATCGTGAAGCTCGGAGCTCGTCAGAGTGACAGCGCGCCGATGGCCTACCTCGAGTGGGTTGATTACGCAATCGAGATCAAGAAGGAAGAGGGCAATGAGACCCCTGAGGCAGCTGAGAAGCCCGCCAAGAAGGCTAAGGTTGAGAAGGCCCCTAAAGCCCCTAAGGCAGAGAAAGCCGAAGGCGAAGCTCCTAAAAAGAAAGCCGCTCCGAAGAAAGATAAGAAGAGCGAAGAATAAAACTCCTCTTCAATCAATCAATGAAAAGCCCCGGAGTAATCCGGGGCTTTTTCTTTTGCGGGAATGGCGTGGCAAGCATGCAAAGAAGAAAGGTGTCGCGCAGCCGTAACGGATGCGCGAAAATCTAAATCTTATGCCACGTCCAAGCCGAAGGCCGTGTGGGCCAGCTTGGCTGCTTCGGCTATTTTTTCTTCATCGAGGATGACGGCGATCTTGATCTCCGAGGTGGAGATCATCTGAATGTTGATGCCGCCCTTGGCAAGGGCTTCAAAAAGCTTGGCCGCAACGCCCGAATGGGTGCGCATGCCGATGCCGACGACGCTGAGCTTGGCGATGCCGTCCTGCTTGCTGACCTTGCCTGCCCCGATCTCTGCGGCGACGCGGTCGACGAGATCGCCGATCTTCTCGAGTTCGTCGCGGTTCATCGTGAAGGAAATGTCCGTGGATCCCGCTGCCGAAACATTTTGGACGATGACATCGATCATGACATGGGCATCGGCTAGCGCGGTGAAGAGCCTGGCAGCGCATCCCGGCTTATCGGGGACTTGGGTTACGGTAACCTTGGCCTGATTGCGCTCGACGCTGACGCCGCGCACGACGACCTGTTCCATTCCTTCGGATTCTTCTTTCACGGTTGTTCCTGGTTTGTTGTTGAAGCTACTGCGGACCTCGAAGGTCACGCCGAATTTCTTGGCGAATTCTACCGAGCGCGACTGCATGACCTTGGAGCCGCTGCTCGCCATCTCGAGCATCTCGTCATAGGAGATGGCTTCGATCTTTTTGGCTGTCGGGACGATGCGAGGATCGCAGGTGTAGACGCCGTCCACATCGGTGAAGATCTGGCAGGCATCGGCCTCCAGAGCAGAGGCCAGCGCGATGGCAGTGAGGTCAGAGCCGCCGCGGCCGAGCGTTGTGATGGCGCCTTCGCTGGTCTCTCCTTGGAAGCCGGCCACGATCACAATGGCTCCCTCGTCGAGATGCTTCTTGATCTGGTCGGGAGTGACGTTGCTGATCTTGGCCTTGGTATGGACGCCGTTGGTGACAATGCCAGCCTGGGCCCCCGTCAGTGAGACAGCCTTGCCACCCAAGCTCTGGATTGCCATGGCGGTGAGCGCCATCGTGGTCTGCTCGCCGGTGGAGAGCAGGACGTCCATCTCGCGCTCAGTTGGCTTGGAAGGCTTGGAGGAGACTTCTTTGGCCAGCTTGATCAGGGAATCGGTGACCCCCGACATTGCAGAAACGACAGCGACGACGGAATTCCCCTCGCGCTGAGTCTCCAGCAGACGACGGGCGACATTCAGGATGCGCTCGGGATTACCGACAGAAGTTCCGCCGTATTTCTGGACGATGAGGGGCATGGGTGAATCGAGGGTCGAGGGACGAGAGTCGAGGGCTTGGGATCAGCCTATCTTTGCCAGGGCTTCGCGGACTGCTGCTGCCGTGGCCTCGGTCTCGATTGGTGCAGTGACCGCGTGCTTCGCCGTATCGGGATCCTTGAGTCCGTGACCGGTGACTGTGAGTACCACCTTGGCTCCAGGGTGGATCTGGCGGAAGGGACAGCAGTCGCACTGCGTGATCTTTCCGCTGCGGTTGAAGCATTTGAAGAGCGCGGCCACGGGGGCGGCGCTGGCAGGTTCCACAAAGATGCCCTCGTTCGAGGCCAGCCACTTCTGGGCGGCCAGGATCTCAGAGTCCTCGACGATCTCAAAGCAGCCTCCCGATTCGGAAACGGCATTGATGGCCCCGTCCCAACTTGCCGGACGTCCGATCCGAATGGCCGTGGCCACGGTCTCGGGATTGTCCATCGGGGCACCATGATAGAGGGGCGCTGATCCGGCAGCCTGAACGCCGAGCATCTTCGGAAGCTTGTGGCTGCGGCCCAGATCCTTGAACTCCTTGTAGCCCTTCCAGTAGGCAGTGATGTTGCCGGCATTCCCGACAGGCAGGATGTGGATGTCGGGGGCATTCCCCAGCTCCTCGATGATTTCGAAGGCAGCAGTCTTCTGGCCTTCGATTCGGTAAGGATTGATCGAATTGACGATAGCGAATTCACCCGTCTCGCCCAGTTCACGCACGAGTCGGAGGGCGTCGTCGAAGTTGCCCCGAATGGCAATGACAGTCGCCCCGTAGATATAGGCCTGAACCATCTTCCCCCCCGCGATACGGCCGGCGGGAAGCAGCACCGCACACTTCATTCCGGCGCGTGCGGCGTAGGCAGCGGCCGCGGCAGAGGTATTGCCGGTTGAAGCGCAGAGCACAATGCGGGCTCCCTCTTCGGCAGCCTTGGAGATGGCCATGGTCATGCCGCGGTCCTTGAATGAGCCGGTTGGATTCAGCCCCTCGTATTTGACATAGACCTCACCGCCGGTGATCGCACTCAGTTTGGGCGAATGAATCAGCGGCGTGGAACCCTCGCCCAGCGAGATGACGGGCGTAGCATCGGTGACGGGCAGGAACTCTCGGTAGCGCTCGATCACGCCGCAATCATTGAAGGTCTTGTTCATCGTGTCGGGAATCAGTAAATCAAGAAAAAGTCTCCACGTTGAAGAGAACGGGCTCTCCCTTCACGCAGCCGAGGGCGGCGATCTTCGCAAGGGCAGCGCACATGGCTCCGTAGGCGGCTTCGTGGATCATCAGCACGAGTGGGGTTTCAACCCCGGCAATCGACTCAGGCTGTACCACCGAAGAGATGCCGATGGCTGCCTCACCGAGGACTCCGGCGATGAGGGCCAAGACGCCCGGTTTGTCATCCACCGAGAGGCGCAGGTAGTAGGATCCCACGATCTCGGGTGACGAACGGCTGTTGCCATAGAGTGCATGCGGAGCGAATCCGAAGGTGCCTCTGGGAGCATCGAGTACATGGGCCGCCTCCACGAGATCGCCTATCACCGAGGTGGAGGTGGGGCCGCGTCCCGCACCGCGTCCGTAGAAGAGACTGTCGCCAACGAGATCGCCACGGACGGCAACGGCATTAAAGACCCCATTCACCGAGGCTAGGACATTCCCGAGAGGGATGAGTGTCGGGGCCACGCCGACCTCGACCTTGTCATCATTCTCACGGATCGAGCCGAGTAGCTTGATGCAGTATCCGAGGCTCCTGGCGAAATGAATGTCGGCCGCGCTCACGCGATCTATCCCCTCGACACGGATCGTGGAGGGATCGACCCAGAAGCCATAGGCTAGGGCGGCCAGGATGATCGCCTTGTGACCGGCATCCCATCCATTGATATCGAGCGTGGGGTCAGCCTCCGCATAGCCCAGCTTCACTGCCTCGGCTAGGGCCTCAGGGTAGTCGAGCCCCGCCTCCTGCATGCGGGTCAGGATATAATTGCTCGTGCCGTTAAGGATGCCGTGAACCGACTCGATGCGGTTGCCGACGAAGGCATCGCGGAGCGACTGGATGATCGGAATGCCGCCTGCTACCGCCGCCTCGAAGAAGACGGGAACCTTGCACTCGCTTGCCAGGGCAAAAATCTCGGCTCCGCGCTCGGCCAGAAGCGCCTTGTTACCCGTGACGACGATGCGTCCCGAGCGGATCGCCGCCATCGTCAGGTCGAAGGCCTCCGTCGTCCCGCCTATCAATTCGACGACGATCTTGATTTCGGGATCCTCCAGCAGATCCTGCCACCGGCTGGAGAAGAGAGCGGCGGGGGCCGAGACATCGCGCGTCTTCTTCAGATCGCGCACGACGATCCGACGCACGGCAAATGCGTACCCGGAACGCTCCGTGATCAGTTCACGGTGTAGTTCCAGATTCTCATAGACCCCGGCACCCACGGTGCCGAAGCCGGCCAATCCGATGCCGATCGTCTTCATAAAGCAGCCCTGCATCATTCCGACTAACGGGCTTCAGGTAAAGCCGGTTTTGACCCACTCAAACGATCCGATGAGGGAAACAACTTCATTACGAAAATGTCACTTGCAGTCGGCTTTTCCTACTTGCGTACCATTAAGGACCGTTGGAAAGTAGCATAAGGATGATCTTCTCGAAGAGAACCGGTTTCATTTGGTCAGGTTCAGCTATTGTATTGCTGGCCCTCCTGATGCCGTTGGCTCTTCAGGCACAGAATGCCACACCCCCGGCGCCGGCTCCGGGCATATCACCCGCACCGAGTGCAATGCCTACACCGGGGCCATCTTCCAGCACGGATCCCGCCCTATCGTCCAGCCATCCTCCCGTTCCTTCCACTGCGGGTACTAATGATCCGCTTACCAATCCCGCGGCACCATCCGTCAATCCCTCTGCTCAGCCCTCCGGCACTAACCAGGCCACGTCTTCCACGAACTCCACGAACTCTCCAGCAGCCATGGCGATGACTGCTGAAATGCAGAAGCTGAAGGACGAAGGAAAGCTCACGAGCAATCGGGCGGTAGCCGCCGCAGTACGCAAAGTCATCACTGACAACAGTATCCAGCATGACATCCCAGCCCCGATGGGAGCCAAGGTCATCGCCGTGCACAAGCATCCGGGAGATCTGGTCCATATCGGAGACAAGATCGTGACATTGCTTGTCAACGGAAAGGAACTCCCAATCCTGGCCAAGCAAGAGGGCATTATGCAGACAATCAATGTCAGCAAGGGGGGTATCATCGGGAACTCCCGACCCCGCGCCGCCAAGACACACGGAGAAAAAGAAGGCGACAAAGGCTCCATTGTGATCTCTCTGCGTCCACGGATTAGCGTATGATTTCTCGGAAATTCCTCCACTTCGGTCTCTCGGTGACTCTGTTAGCCACGAGCCTACACGCTCAAGATGGAGGTGGTGGGCTGGGTGCCATCTCGACCTGCCCGGCTACACCCGAGATTACTGGAGGAGCCATTACGTTTGTTCTCTCCCCCGAGTCAGGCTTGACAGGGCAACAAGCAGGTGCGCTGTTGCAGGGTATCGTCCAGCAAGCGACACGATCGGCCCCTTATCTCGCAGCCCAAATAGTCACAGCCTCCTTGAGCGCAGTGTCCACGGCGGCTCTTGCAGAGTCTAAGGCTGGGCAGGGAGTGCCCAACTCCACCACCGCTGATCAGACCAAATCGCTCCCCGCCGCACTTAGCATCACGGCTGTTCAAGGTTACGCACAGTCGATCGAAGCCATCACGCGTGGCGCTATCCAAGGATCGAGTGGGAACCTCGATATTGCCACGTTTACGACGATCTGTTCGGCGATTGCCGTCGAGCTTATCAAAGAAGCTGGGAATCAGGCCGGAATGACTGCCGAGTTAAAGCAGACAGGCAAACTCAATGAGAATAACGAGCCTCCGATGGATAGTGCTGAAACAGGGGCACTTGTTGCAAAAACTTTTGTGGCTGCGGCTGAAGCGGCAGGCACGCAGCTCGGGTTCAGCGCGCAGGAAATGGCTCAGGCTATCAATACCGCCGGCGCTGCTGCTTTGGCTGCTGCCGCTCAAATGAAAACGGATTCTACAACCAAGGTTGCATCTCCACAGGTAGCCGGTCAGGTGGCCGGTCAGGTGGCCGGTCAGGTAGCCAGTCAGGTAGCCAGTCAGGTAGCCGCGCAGGTGGCCGCGCAGGTGGCTGCAGAGGTCACCGCGTCGACTGACACGATCACCAAGCAGCAGACTCAGAGCGGCACCCAGAATGCACCGAACTCCGCCGCTCCGGGCCAATCCTCGACGATGCAGGGTAATTCGCCTGGATACAATAACCCTGCTTTCGTTAACCCTCCGCCGGTTCCTCCGACGCCGACTCCGACACCCGCACCAACTCCTCTCCCTACGCCTGTGCCTACGCCGACGCCTCCTTCTGGGCAGGGGTAGCTTTTTCAAAAGCTGTGACAGGGAGGGGCGCATAAGTATTGTGGCGATGCGCCGTCGTTTTTTCCAGATCATTCCTCTATACCGTGATCTGAGCAGATGGTATCGGTGATCGATGCCGAAATCTCTGGCTATGACCAATTTCACTTGTGGCCTCTGATCAGGAACAGAGCGTCTTTGCCGATTCCCGTGGGATCAGGCGTCGGGTGCTTCAGCTCACGGCTGTTGTGGGTGGGCTCTTCCTTATCAGCGCCACCGGTTATTTCATCTGGAGCCTGCTGATTGGACCGCAGCTACAGCTTCCCTCGGTGGTGCGGGAGTTCCACGCCCGGTTCAAAGCACTTCCCCCGGCCAAGATTCCTCTCCTGAATGCCAAGGATGACTGGCGCCGCATTCAACTCGGCCAGAAAGATCGCGGCCAATCCACCTTTCCCAGCGTTCCCAAGAATACAGGCATCGTGCTCGGCTATGTCTCACCCTGGGATCCAGCCTCACTCCTCTCCCTGGAGCGTCATGCCGACCAGTTGACCCATGTGGCAGCCGATTGGTTTACTCTCACCGGCGTGGAGGGAACGCTCAAGGAGGATGCGAGCGACAAGGCCCGGCTCCTCTGCGTGAGGAAGGGCCTCGGATTCCTACCGATTCTCCGCAACCTGGATGGGGATACATGGCAGCCCGAGGCTGTGGATGAGCTGGCCCATGAATCGCAGGCGGAGAGGAGAGCCTTCCTGGACAAGCTGGTGAGCCGTCTGCCGCCGGGTTCGACGGGACTGATTCTGGAATTGAGCCAGCTCGATCCGACCTACAAGGATGAGTATTCGCGGCTGATCAAGGAGATGGCCGATCGTCTGCACGCCGAGGGGAAAGAGCTCTGGTTTGCCGCTCCTACGGGAGCTGATTTCGATTCCTTTGATCTGGATGCCATCGCCGAGTCCGTCGACAGGTTGGTCGCTACGCTCTACGACGAGAACTCGGAACCCGATGACCCGGGCCCTCTAGCCAGCAGCGAATGGTTTCAAGGTTGGCTGAAAACAATGATGGTCTATGGGGAGCCTTCCCAGTGGATAATCGGTCTCGGCACTTATGCCAACGACTGGAGGAAGGACAACCTCACCGTCGAGCAGGTCGGCTTCACCGATGCCATGGCTCGGGCCTCGCTTGCAGGAATCGATCCGGTGAATGGTATCGATTGCGAGGATAGCTCGCCGAATTTCAACTACCTCTCGGGCCCCGATCAGAACGAGGAGCACGAGCTCTGGTTCCTGGATGCCGTCACTCTCTTCAACCAGCGCCGCCTGATCGCCCCGTTCCATCCCGGAGGCATAGGCCTCTACCGGCTCGGGCAGGAAGATCCAGCTGTCTGGGATGTCTTGAGGATGAATCCCGAGAAGTCGCCGGATCTCCCATCCATTGCCAAGCTCTCTCAGCTGAACCTCGACGAACTCATCGCCTCCAGCGGCACGGGAGACTTTATCTCCGGCGGCGGGGATCCCCATGCGGGAGAGCGGCATCTGGAGATCCACCCCGACAACGAAGTGGTGGAGCAATACACCAAACTCCCAATGCCCGAGAGTATCATGCGTCAGGGTGATCCCGGACCGCATAAGGTGGCGCTGACCTTCGATGACGGTCCTGACCCGAAATGGACTCCCAAGATCCTGGAGATTCTGAAGGAGAAGAACGCACCCGCCGCGTTCTTTGTCCTCGGGACGCAGGCACAGCATTATCCGGATCTGCTGGAGCGGATCGTGCGTGACGGACATGAGATTGGCAACCATACCTACACCCACCAGAATATCGCCGAGGAGAGCGACAAGCAGATCGAGCTGGAACTCAACGCCACGACCCGTCTGATCGAGGCGGTGACCGGCCGGTCCACGGCGTACTTTCGCCCGCCCTTCGGTATTGACGGAACCCCCATCCAGCCCGGTGAGGTCCGATCTCTCAGGGTGGTTCGGGATCTCGGGTACCTCACTGTTGCCGAATCGATCGATCCCGATGACTGGGAGAGGCCGGGGGCCCAGGCAATCTTAGATCGGGTTAAGAACCAGCGCGCCACGGGGTCGGTTATCCTGATGCATGATGGCGGAGGGGATCGCTCCCAGACGGTGGAGGCCCTTCCGAAGATCATCGACTGGCTGCGAAGCCGAGGTGATCTGATCGTGCCGCTCGGGGATATCATCAACCTTTCCCGCGACACTGTCATGCCTCCGCTCCGCGAGGAGAACCAGCCCCTCTCAACCCGTTATGTCTATGGGGCCTTCTCGTTCCTGCGTTTCCTGGAGAATACCGCCTGGACCCTCCTTGTCATCGTCACACTGCTCTCACTGCTCCGTGTTTTCTTCTACTGCCTCTGCGCCCGGCGTCAGCGAAAGCACGAGAGATTGCATCCACAGCCTTTACCAGCTTCTTATCCGCCGGTCAGCATCCTACTGGCCGCCTACAACGAGGAACGGGTGATCGCCTCCACCATCCGTCATCTGCTGGACTCCGATTATCCCGCGCCGATCGAGATCATCGTGGTGGATGATGGGTCGAAGGATCGCACGGCGGAAGTAGTCGCAGCTATCGCGGCAACTGAACCCCGCGTCCGGTTGATAAGCCAACAGAATGGTGGCAAAGCCTCCGCTCTCGAGCGCGCCCTAGGCCTCGCAAGTCATGAGACTATCGTCATGATTGATGCGGACACCATGGTCGCACCCGACGGTATCCGCCAGCTGGTGACCTGTCTCTCCGATCCGCAAGTGGGCGGGGTTTCCGGCTATATCCGTGTCGGCAACACAAAGCACTGGCTGGGTAGTTTTCAGGATCTGGAGTATACGGCCGCCTTCGAGATCGACCGACGTGCCCAAGATTTCCTCGGCTGTATCACCGTGGCACCGGGAGCACTCAGCGCCTTCCGCCGCAAGGCACTCATGGAAGCGGGCCCCATCACCAACAACACGCTGGCCGAGGACACCGACCTCACCCTTCAGCTCCATCGCTTGGGATGGAAGGTTGTTTTTGCCTCGAAGGCCTTTGCCGATACCGAAGCACCCGAGAGCATCAAGGCGCTTGTTTCGCAGCGCTTCCGCTGGGCCTTCGGAACGCTTCAGTGTCTCTGGAAGCACGGCGACCTGACATTCAATCCCGGTTCCGGCTGGCTCGGGTGGTTCGCGCTTCCCTCGGTCTGGGTCTTTCAGATGGGCGTGGTGGCGTTGACTCCTGTGCTCGACCTGATCGTGCTCTGGTCGCTCTGGCTTGGCCGGGGCGTTGCGATCTGGCCCTATTTTGTCGCCTCGCTGCTCCTTGATGTTTTTCTTGGCGTTATCGCGCTCTCGATGGCCGGACGGCCACTGCGGATAGCATGGCGGAGTGCTCCGATGAGGCTTCTTTACAGACCCCTACTCGGCTATGTCGTCTGGAAATGCATTCTCAAGGCTCTCGGCGGAAGCTGGGTGCGCTGGTCTAAGCTCGACCGCACAGCCGCCGCAATCTTCCAGAAGGAACAAAGGGCGCCATTGTCCCCTGCGATCCCCGCCAAGACCGCCCCGCACGTTTCACCCGACGCATGAAGTATAGCTCCATCAAAATCCCTCTTTCAGTATTACTGTTAGGCGCGGCGACTTCAGATCTGAGCGCCGCCACGCCCTACCAGCAGCTTCAGATTCCCGAGCAGGGTGCCTACACAGGGGCCTACTGCGATTTCGGAGACGGGGAGGATCAAGTCACCTATGAGGCACTCGAGAACTTCCAGCAACTCACAGGCAAACCGATGGCACTTGTTGCCCTTGGTTCCTTCTGGGGAAGAGGAACATTTCCCTCCGACCAGGTGCAGCGTGTCCGCTCCTACGGAGCCGTGCCTCTCCTCTTCTGGTCTCCTTGGGATGCTCCGTATGATGAAAAACATGGGCCTGATAAATTCGCCCTCACTGAGATTATTGCAGGGAAATGGGATACCTATATCGACCGCTGGGCCGACGAGGCGGCCAAAGTGCCTTGCCAGTTCTTTGTCTCCTTTGCCTGCGAGATGAACGGCACCTGGTTTCCCTGGTCGGGATGGTTCTATGGCAAGGGTCCCCGAGATCCGGCACCCCCGAAAAAACCGGGCTCATCTTCATCCCCTGGCGCCACTACTGCCACTACTGTCACTGGAGCGCTTGCCAAGCTCACGGGAACGGATGACGGACCCGAGAACAGTTGGTTCGGCAAGGGAGACATCAAGAACCCCGCCACCTGGGAAGGCCCGGAGACCTTCAAGAAAGCTTGGCGACATGTCGTCGACCGCGTGCGTGCCCGAGGTGCGACCAATGTCCTCTGGGTCTTCCAGCCCAACAACTACTCCGACCCTCCCGGTTACATATCGTGGAACCAACCGGCCGCCTACTATCCCGGGTCGAAGTATGTCGACTGGCTCGGGCTCAGCGTCTACGGCAAGCAGACCAGCAATCTGGAGGATAATACGTGGTGCGGCTTTGCCAGTTTGCTCGAGTGGCCCTATGCGGAGATGTGCGCCCTGGATCCCGACAAGCCGATCATGCTGACCGAGTGGGGCGTCGCTGAATCCCATCAGCCCCGTGAGGACAAGGGAGCATGGGTCGCGGAAGCCTTTCGTGAAATGGGAAATGCCGCTAAATACCCAAGGCTCAAGGCCGCGATTTTCTGGCACGAGCGCTGGCAGAACAGTGACGGCTCCTACAGTAATCTGCGGGTGAATTCCTCCCGCGCCTCCCTGCGGGCTTACCGGGAGGGTGTGAACAATCCCTTCTGGATCGGCCGACCGATCTGGAAATAAGAATGCCAAGCGAGTATTTCGCACGGGTTTTGACCCCGAGGGGATCTCGCGTTAGGATGCCGGGATGCGCTTGATTTCCTATAAAGACCGCGGCTTTAACCGCTCCCTTGCAGAGTTGAACCGCCAGGCCGAACCACGAGCCGAGGTTCGCGAGACGGTCGCAGAAATCATTGCCGATATCCGGAAGAAGGGGGACGTTGCCCTTCTCGCCTACACCCTGAAATTCGGGGGACCGAAAATCACGGCCACCAAGATCCGAGTCTCTCCGGAGGAGATCAAAAAGGCGAGAGCGTCCCTGTCACCACAGGTCAAAAAAGCGTTGGCTGCATCGGTTACGAATGTCACCGCCTTTGCCAAGAAAAGCCTACGCAAGAACTGGTCGATGAAGAATGCCCAGGGGGCGCTTGTGGGGGAACGCTTCGATCCGCTTCCCCGGGTGGGACTCTACATTCCCGGGGGCACGGCCGCGCTTGTCTCAAGCGCGATCATGACCTGCGGCTTCGCAAAGGCGGCCGGCGTTCCCGAAATCGTGGCTGTCACCCCCGCCGCGCCCGATGGAACTGTAGCTCCCGCCCTACTCGCGGCACTTGATCTCTGCGGTGCTACGGAAATCTACCGCGTGGGCGGAGCTCAGGCGATTGCGGCCCTGGCCTATGGCACGAAGAGCATCCGTCCCGTTACCAAGATCTTCGGGCCGGGCAATGCGTATGTCGTGGAGGCGAAGCGGCAGGTTTTCGGGCGAGTAGGCATCGACCTGCTCCCGGGACCCAGCGAGGTCCTTGTGATTGCTGACGCGAAAGCTAACCCCGGCTGGGTGGCCGCCGATCTGCTGGCCCAGTCCGAACATGGCGCCGGAAGTGTCGTCGTGCTGTTGAGTGATTCCACCAAGCTCATCTCCTCCGTGCAGAAGGAGATCGCAAGCCAGTCCCGGCTCTCCAGTCGTCCCGAACATCTCGCGAAGGCCATGGCCAATGCGGTGCTTGTCCACGTCCGTGACATGAGTCAGGCGGTGGAGATAGCCAACGGATTCTCCGCGGAGCATGTCTCTCTGGCTGTGCGCAAGCCGGAGTTGCTGGCAACCAAACTGAACTCCGCCGGAGCCATCTTCCTTGGCGACATCTCCCCCGTGGCCGCAGGGGACTTCCTTGCGGGACCGAGCCACGAACTTCCTACTGGGGGTGCCGGCAAGGCCTTTGCCGGCCTCACAGCTGAGCAGTTCCAGCGTCGCACCAGCATCGTCCGGTACGATGCCGCGTCGCTCAAAAAGTCTCTTCCGATTATCGAGACCTTCTGCGAAATCGAGGGGCTCGATGCCCACGGGCGTTCGGTCAGCCTTCGATTAGGGAAGCGCGCTTCCCTAGGTAAATAGACTGAAGGCTGAAGGCCTTTAGTTTCTAACCTGAAGGATCGGCTCCCGATTGTACGATTCTTCCCTAATAGTCTCACAGCCTTCAGCCTAAACAACCTCCCAAGCATGCTCTGGAAGTTCCGCAATCACGGGTTTGATCTCTCCTTGCGAGGGGCGATCATGGGCATCGTCAACGTAACACCCGATTCCTTTTCTGATGGCGGGGCGTTTCTGGATCCGTTGGCGGCCTGTGAGCATGGGCTGAAGCTTCTTGAGGAAGGAGCCTTACTACTCGATGTCGGTGGCGAATCGACCCGACCGGGAGCACTTCCTGTTTCCGCGGAGGAGGAACTGCGGCGAGTTTTGCCTGTGATCAAGTCGCTGAGGGCTCGGACCAATGCCCCTATTTCCGTAGATACCTCCAAGCCCACTGTGGCCGAGGCCTGTCTGGGCGAAGGGGCCGATATCATCAATGATGTGACGGCCCTCTCAGGTGATCCGAGGATGGGAAAGGTGGTTGCCGAGAACCGCGCCGGACTGATTCTCATGCACATGCAGGGAACCCCTGAAACCATGCAGGCCGATCCCTCCTATCCGCAGGACGATGTGGTGAACTATGTGGCAAAATATCTTTCAGGGCGCCGTGAGGCGGCCCTAAGCTATGGCGTGGATTCCGCCTCCATCATTCTCGATCCCGGCCTTGGTTTCGGAAAAACCGTGGAGCATAACCTGGCGTTGATCCGCGGCATCCCCCGGTTCATGGAAATAGGCTCTCCCATCTTACTCGGACATTCCAGAAAGTCGTTTCTTGGAAAAGTCTCCGGCGGAGAGGATGGGATCACAACAGGCAATCGTCTTTCATCTGGTCTGGCTTTGACTGCGATTGCCCGCTCACTGGGCGCCAGGCTCTTCCGTGTCCATGAAGTCCAACCCCATCTTGAGGCCCTCCGCATGGCGGAGGCCCTGGTAGGGAACCGCTGATGTCATGACTGATTTCTTTCACAGGATTCTTTCGCTGATCGCGGCGTATTGGACCTCCGGACTCGAGATACTGATCCTCTCGACGATCCTCTATTATATTTATCTCTATCTGCGGGGCACACATGGGGCACGGATCCTGATCGGGCTTGCACTGGTTTTTCTCACACTCACCTTCATCTCCCAAGTACTGGATCTCGCCGTGCTGGGATGGCTTCTCCGAAGCTTCTCGGTCTTCATGGCGATCGCTTTGGTAGTTCTCTTCCAGCCGGAACTACGCCGTGCCTTGAACGAGCTGGGTAGTCACCGCTTTTTCTCCACGGCTCTTCAGCGCCGGGAAGCCATCGAGGAGATCACGGATACGGTCTTTGATCTCTCAAGCAAGGGATTCGGGGCGTTGATCGCGCTCGAGCGTGATCTGAGCCTGAAGTCCGTTGCCGAGAGCGGAGTCGAGATCGATGCCGAATTTTCCAAGGAACTGCTGCTGACGATTTTTCAACCCAAGACGGTCCTCCATGACGGTGGAGTGATCCTGAGCGGTGACCGGATCGTGGCGGCGGGCTGCATCTTTCCCCTCACCCAGCGCGACGATCTCGACCGAACGATCGGACTACGGCATCGTGCGGGACTTGGGCTTTCCGAAGAGAGCGACACCATAGCCCTGGTGGTTTCCGAAGAGAGCGGCCAAGTTTCGATTTGTCACTCGGGGTCCATCGAGCGCAACCTGAACGTCGAGCGGTTCCGGAAGCGCCTGTCACAGCTTCTGATCCGCGAAGAAAATCATGCGAACGATCCTGCTGCACAACTGGAAGGAGAAACTGGTCTGCCTGCTTCTGGGGGGGGCGCTCTGGTATCTCATTCATCAAAACCTCGGCCCTCTCCCGGAACACAAGTCGCGCAACGCGGCGAACTCTCAGAACTCTCAGAGCTCTGAGGAGAAGGCTGCGCTGTCTCACGCACAGCACAAGGCCCACAACTCGAAAAAATAACGTTCCTTTCTCATGGCAGTCAGAAAGCTTTTTGGAACGGATGGCATCCGCGGATCTGCAAACTGCCATCCCGTCACCCCCGAAATCGCGCTGAGACTGGGTCGAGCCGCCGGCTACCTGATGAGGGGAAAAGATGAGGAGCGCCCCCGTTTCGTGATCGGACGCGATACCCGTCGCTCCGGCGCAATGCTCGAGTCAGCTCTCATCTCAGGTCTCAACTCTCTCGGTGCCGATGTCCTGCTTGCGGGAGTGATCCCCACGCCTGCCGTTGCCTGTTTGGTCACGGAACTCCATGCCGCCGGAGGGATCGTCATCTCCGCCTCCCATAATCCCGCGGGGGACAATGGGCTGAAGCTTTTCGGAAGTGATGGCTACAAACTGGATGACGCATTGGAAGAACGCCTTGAGGCACTGATCCTGACAAATGAGATTGATAACGAACGCTCTCTAGGCGAGGCGCTTGGAACCACATCAATCATTTCCGATGCCTCGAGGCATTACGAGGCGGCGGCAAGGGCGAGCGTCCCCGGAATGTCCCTTCACGGCCTGAAGATCGCTGTTGATTGCGCCAACGGGGCCTCGTTTCGGACGACCCCTCAGGTTCTGAAGGATCTCGGGGCAACTCTCTCTGTTTTCCATGCGGAGCCCGATGGTATGAACATCAACAGGGAATGCGGGAGCACCCATCCGGAGGAGATCAGTCGCCTGGTGCGGGAGACCGGGGCTCATATCGGAATCTCCCATGACGGAGATGCCGATCGTCTCCTTCTTTGTGATGAGCGTGGGGAAGTTCTGGACGGGGATGAACTCCTTGCCATGACGGGGCTCGATGCACTCCGTCGCGGAACGCTGGCTGGCAAGACCCTCGTGGCCACGGTGATGAGCAATCTGGGCCTGGACGAAGTGATCGCCGCCGGCGGCGGGAAGGTCATCCGCACGGCAGTGGGGGATCGTTACGTGGTCGAGGCGATGAGAGCCGGAAACTTTTCAGTCGGTGGAGAACAGAGCGGCCACATGATCTTCCGCGATCACGGGACGACGGGTGACGGCCTGATAGCCGCCCTTCAGATCATCCGCATCATGACGGAGAGCGGCAAGCCCCTCAGCGAACTCCGTCGAGTCCTGAAGAAATACCCGCAGGCGCAGCGGAATCTCCGCGTGAAGGAAAAGCCCCCGATCGACTCACTGAATGAGGTTTCCTCCCTGGTCAGCCAAACTGAGTCGGCATTGGCAGGAAAGGGACGCCTCCTGCTGCGTTATTCCGGAACCGAACCCAAAGTGCGCCTACTAATTGAGGGAGCTGACGAGGTGATGATCAATCAATGGGCGGATAAAATAGCCGCCGCGCTAACCGCGGCTATCGGGGCTTAGATTTATGGCTTGGAAGATTGGCCGTAGCCGAATCCTTTCCAAAGGTCGCTGATCCAATCCGCGAACCATGTCGTGATAATGCGGGTGATCTCCACAAAGCTGATCATGTTCTCGACGAAATCATGCCCAAGTGATTTCAGCGAAATCTCCTTTCCGGTCAGCAGGAGCAACCCGGTGATGATGAGGAGATTGATCAAGTAGATGACTGTCAGGGAAAAGAACGTTCCTCCGTAGTGGAGATCCGGCTGGCCTTTAGCGATCAGGAGGCAGGTGAAGACGAGATGAAAAGCGAGCGTGAATCCCAGTAGCAGAAACAGCACCCATCGGTAAGGGCTGAGGTCCGCCGCTAGGGATGCCGCCCCGTAAAGGGTCACGACCAGAAGGCTGTAGAGGGGGAAGAAGTATGGGGCGAGGGCGATCCAAGTATTCACCCTGTCGGTAAGGACGTGGCCCCCATCCAAACTGACATGAAAATGATCGGCTACATTGCCGCCGAAGAGCTTCACCCAGATCGCATGGGTCACCTCATGTCCGAAGACATAGGGCCACATCAGGATTTCACGGGGAACGATAAAGAACAGGATGCCAAAAAGGATCATCCCAGCGGCAAAGCATCCGAATGACTGCGTGGCCAGGAGACCATGTTGCATGGAAGCCGTGAATGCTTGGAAAAACGTCGCGGTCAGGATCAGTGCAACCGGCAACAGGAAAAGAGCGATGATGAACTTAACCCAGGACTTGGGAATGGTCGCGGATGTTTGCCCTGAGAGATCTGGGTTAAGCGGCTGATCGCGAGCAAGAATGAGTTCCTCCCGGTCGAAGAGATCCGGAGAGTCGTGCGTTGATGCCGAGACGCGGACGCGACGGGGTGGATTACGGGTATTTTTTCCCGTTGATCTGCCGTCGCCCTTTCTCTGAGGAGAGGAAGGGCGTGCCACGCGTCGGTGAGGTTGGGCCTATTACGCGCGGCCCATGTAGGCGCCGGTCCGGGTGTCGACCTTGACGATCTCACCCTCCTTAATGAAGAGAGGAACCTGGATCACCTTGCCGGTCTCGAGGGTGGCAGTCTTCATCACATTGCTGGAAGAGTCGCCCTTCACTCCCTCGGGAGATTCGGTCACCTTGATATTGGCTGAGGCGGGAAGCTCTACGGAGACCGCGCGTCCTTCGACATAGAGGATTTCTACCTGCATGTTCTCGACGAGGAAGTCCTTGGCGTCACCGAGCAGGGAAGCCTGAAGGGTGATGGTCTCGAAGGTATCGGGGTCCATAAAATTATAGCCGTCTTGGTCGGCGTAACTGAAGTCCAGCTTGGTACGATGGACTTCGACAAGGTCGACCTTCTCCGTTGAGGCAAAACGGACATCCGCCGACTTGCCGGTGCCGATATAACGGATGATAAGCTGAACAAAAGCGCGGAGGTTGCCGGGGGTGCGGTGGGTGACTTCAAGGACGATGGCAGCGTTGCTGTTGTACTTGATTGCCATTCCTTTGCGGAGGTCGTTTGCGAGTGCCATGATGTCGTGGAGTAAGGGGTGGGGATTAAATGAGTTTGAGTCGGGCAAGATCCTGAGAGTCGACCACGCCCAAGGGGTTCCCCTTAGTATCCGTGACCACGAGATCGTCTATCCGATGCTGTTCTAGCACCATCAGAACCTCGGCGGCAAGTTTGTCGGCATGGATGGTAACTGGGCTTTGGGTCATCACCTCGCCGACGGGCCTGGTTCCGATATGCGGATCGGTGGGGAACCTGCGGGCAAAATCACCATGGGTAAAGATGCCGGCAAGCTGACCATCTGCGTTCACGACTAGGGCTGCGCCGGCCCGTTTCTTGGTGAGTTCACGCAAGACCGCGACGACAGGGTCGCTGATCTTGACGATCGCCGCTTCTTCACCGCCTCGCATGATATCACGGACCTTGAGCAGGAGGGAGCGCCCGAGTTGACCGGCCGGGTGGTATCGCGCGAAATCCTCCCGTGTGAAGCCCCTCTCCTCAAGGAGAACCATGGCAAGCGCATCACCCAAAGCCAGCATGACGGTCGTGCTGGAGGTGGGAGCGAGGTTGTGGGGACAGGCCTCCTGAGTGACGGAGACATCGAGGACGACGTCGCTGGCTTTCGCAAGCGAGGAGGTTTTTCCTCCGGTCAACGAGATCTTTTTGACATTGAATCGGGTTAGGGCAGGCAGGATACGGAGCAGTTCCTGCGTCTCCCCACTGTAGCTGAGTGTCAGGATGACATCCCCGTCGGAGATCATTCCGAGATCACCATGGAGGGCATTGAGCGAATTGAGCACCACGGCAGGTGCGCCGGTGCTGGTCAGGGTCGCCGCGATTTTCTCACCGATATGACCTGACTTACCTACCCCCAGGACGACGATCTTTCCCCGGCGTTCAATCGCCTCGCGCAGGAGGGTCACCGCTGCAGTAAAGCCTCCGTCCAGACGCTCGGAGAGGCGCTGCAGTTCGTCGATTTCGATTGAGAGAACGCGCCGTGCACGCTCGAGGGAATCCATCCACGCAGTCTGAATGGTTCCGTGGCCAATGATCAACGCTGAAGCAGCAATGTCGTTAGATAGAATGGAAGGGGTTGGCGCGGGAGGCTTGCCCCTTGCTCCAAAAGGCGGCTAAGGTACGTTCATGAACGGCAAGCTCTTTCGCCCAATTTTCCCCGTTGTCGCCCTTCTGATGGCTGCTACCGGCATTGCCCAGCAGGCTGCTTCGGATGCTTCCTTTGTGGCTCCCAAGCCCAAAAAAACCAAGATCGAGTCCAACCCGATCGAGAATCCAGCTCCCTATGACATCACCGGTGTGGTGGCTCAGGCTTTCAAGATGAAGCATCCGCTTCAGTTGGTGAATCCTCTTGCCCCGAGGAAATATGGCGATGGCCATGACACTGTCACTTGGGATCCCGATAATCCTGAGAAACCAAAGGGCATCATCCTGTTCGGTCTCCAGTGGTAGGGTTGTTGGTTACGGGCAAGGCGGGCACGGTCGGATAGTTATGAAGCAGGCCACGCAGCAGCCGGCTACACCGGTAAGGGTTGCCTTTCTTTTCGTCTCGATGCCGGTCGGAGGTGCCGAAGATTTTCTCCTCTCCGCGAGCAAATACCTTCCGCCGGATATTGAGGCGCGCTTTGTCTGCCTGCGAAATCTCGGAGTGCTCGGGGAGGAAGCCAAGTTGGCAGGTCTTCCGATCGATGTGGTTCCTGTCTTCCCCACCAAGAGAATGAACCCCCTCGGGATGCTGCGGCTTGCCCAGTGGTTCCGTGAGCACGGGATCCAGGTGGTTCATGCCCAGTCCTATCACGATCAACTCTTCGGCGTGATTGCGGCCAAACTGGCTGGCATCCGATCGATCGTGCATCAGCAGAAGACCTTTCTGGAGCTCAAGGGAAGGAAGGGGTTTTTCATGCGACATATCTACCGTTGGGCCGACCATGTGATCGCCCTCTCGGAGGAGACTCGGCGCGATCTGATCGCGGCTTTCGATCTCGATCCTAAGGAGGTTTCCGTTGTTCCTAATGCTATCGATCCCGCGGTTTTCCGTCCGGTTGAGGATAGGTTGGCGGTTCGCTCTGCTCTTGGACTCGATCCCAAGGAATTTCTAGCCGGCTCCGTGGCCTCCCTTCATCCAACCAAGAACCATCAGGCTACAATCGAAGCGATGGCTTTGCTTGCCCAGCGGAAAGACGTTCTGCCGAAATTCCTGCTATTAGGAGAGGGACAGGACCGCCCGGTTCTGGAGAAGGGAATTCGGGAGCATCAGCTTGAGGGTCGACTGATTCTTGCCGGAAGGAAGAGGCCCGTGGCCCCGTGGCTCCAGTCTCTGGATCTCTTCGTTCTGGCATCCCACTGGGAGGGTCAGCCGCTAGCCCTGCTGCAGGCACTCGATTGCCGGATTCCTATTCTGGCCAGCCGCATTGAGGGGAATACAGCTCTGCTTACCGGTGAACATCCCGGTCTTTTTGAGCCGACCGACCATGTGGCCTATGCGGGTCTGCTGGAGCGGGCTGTTACCGATGAGGCCTTCAGGCAATCGCTACTCGAGTTCCAAGAAAAGCTGCCAAGGCCATCATTGCCCAAATTGAGTCTGCAGCTCGCGGAGCTCTACACGCGGCTCGCCGCCAAGGCCTGAGCTCTAAGCTCTCTCTGAAAGTATCGACTCAACGGCTTCCGTGACCATGGCGACACTGATTTCTTCCATGAGCTGTTCGCCAGGAAGCTTGTAACGCTGGGTCTCCAGCATGCTGTCTTTGGAGCGGACAACTCGGTGCGGGCATTTCCAAGGTTGGAACTGATACGCGGGCGGGTGACCAAAGAGGACAACGGAGGGGCACTGGACAGCCGATGCCAGATGCATTGCTGCTGTATCGACGCCGACAAACAGGGAGGCCGAGCCGAGCAGAGTCGCAAGCTGTGCCCAGGAGAGCTTCCCTTCCGTGGAGAGAACCCGGCCCTCGAAGCCTTCGCAGAGTATTACGGCCTCCGCGATCTCATGTGGGCTCGGGCCACAGCTGATCACGACCTGCGGGAATCTTTTCAGGAGTGCGGCGATCACCTGCTTCCAGCGATCCAAAGGCCAGGATTTCGAGGACCAGCGGGTGGCCGCATGGACTACCCCGTAGGAACCGGAGATGGCACCTTCAAGCGCACCCTCCATTTGTGATGGCCGCATGGCTTCCCACGCGAAACGCATCGGGGGAGGCTCTTCTGGAAGTCCCAGTGTTTCCCGGACAGCGTTGTAGTCGCGGCGCACCTGATGCACCGGACCATGGCCGGTCGTGATAAGTCGGTTGAAGCGTTTTTCCCAAGCCATGGAGAGAGGGATTCCCTCAGGGCGCTCGTAGCTGTTGGTGCAGCAGATCTTGGCGCGACTGGCCGTTGCTAGAATCCTACCCCTGTTATTATCCCCCAACTCGAAGGCATAGTCGAAGCGCGTGCAGGCGATCTCGGCAAGCGTCAGGAGGTCTCTGCCAAAATCACTCCAGGTACGGCGCCCCTCCTCGGGTCGGGCTGTCGTGACGATCCTGTCTATCTCGGGGCATCCGGCCAGAATACCTTCGGTGCCGCGGCGTACGGCGACCCAGATCTCGGAGTTCGGAAATTTTTCCTTGGTCGCGACGAGTGTCGGCGTGAGTAGGAGATTGTCGCCAATATGCAGTAGCTTCGTAAAAAGAATCCGCATCGGCATGCCTGCTCTTGCCCCTGATTAGAGGGAGTGAACCGGGATCACAGTAACCGGGACACGCGACTTGTGCAGCACCGAGGTCACCACGCTTCCGCTGAAGAGTTGGTAGACCGCACCATGGCCGTGGGAGCCGAGGACAATCATCGTGGCTTGGGTCGACGCGGCCTGGTTCAAGATCTCAGCGGCCGGGAGCGAGACGACAGCCATGGTCTCGACAGTCAGCCCTTTGGCACGGAGTGGGGCCGCGAACTGCTCCAGGCGCTCCTTGACCAGATTCAGGTCGGCAGGCTCTATCGGAATCGGCGCTGTGATCACATCCATGGCAGCACCCACCGGAACATACGCGGCCACGGGCTCAACGACATTCAGGAGCACGAGGCGCGAGTTCATGGCGGTGGCCAGTTCAGCCGCACCATCCACGACTTTCTGGGAGATCGGGCTGAAATCAAGTGCTGTCAGGAGGGTTTTCATACGGCTTTAGCATGGAACGGAGGCGGTTGCCTTGCCAGTCAAATGCGCTTTCCTTAGAGTAAGCAAATGGATGATCTTTTCGGCAGTGCCGCTTCCCCTCGGCTGGGCGAGGAGGTTTCCCTGCCTGCCGATGCGCCTCTGGCGGCCCGGATGCGTCCTCGTACGCTCGAGGAATATGTCGGCCAAAGCCACATTCTAGGTGAGGGGAAACTCCTGCGGCGTGCCATCGAAGCGGATCGCCTCTCCTCGGTGATCTTTTATGGTCCGCCCGGCACTGGAAAGACCAGCCTGGCAAAGGTGATTGCCAGTCGGACAAAGAGTCGCTTCATCGAATTGAGCGGAGTGGAGGGTTCGGTCGCCGATATCAGGAAGGCTGTCGGCATAGCTGCCATCGAGGCGCGGAATGGCGGGCGGACGCTGCTCTTCATCGACGAGATTCACCGCTTCAACAAGGCCCAGCAGGATGCCCTCCTTCCCGATGTGGAACGCGGAACGGTGCGCCTGATCGGGGCGACCACCCAGAACCCCTTCTTTTCGATCAACAGCCCGCTGGTCTCACGTTCCCAGATTTTCCAACTGCAACCCCTGACCGAGGAGGATCTGATTTACCTGCAGAAACGTGCGATAGCAGATCCGGACCGCGGGCTCGGAACGCTCCCGATTGATCTCGCTGAGAATGCGGCCCGTCATCTTGCCACAGTTTCCGATGGTGATGCCCGCAAGTGTTTGAATGCCCTGGAGATCGCAGCCAGGACCACCCCTTTCGGTCCTGACGGCAGGATTCATATTAGCCTGGAAGCCGCCTCCGAGAGCATCCAGAAGAAGGCCATTGTTTACGACGGGACCGGTGATGACCACTACGACACAATCAGCGCCTTCATCAAGAGCCTGCGGGGCAGTGACCCCGATGCCTCGCTTTACTGGCTGGCCAAGATGCTCCATGCGGGTGAGGAGTTGCGCTTCATCACGAGACGCCTTGTGATCTTCGCCAGTGAGGATGTGGGGCTTGCCGATCCGCTAGCGCTGCCACTTGCTATTTCCGCTCAGCAGGCTGTTGAGTTTGTCGGATTACCCGAGGCCCGAATCACGCTTGCCCATGCGACCGTCTACCTGGCGACCGCGCCAAAAAGCAACAGTGCCTATGCGGCATTGGGGAATGCGGAGAAGGATCTGGCTCAGGGGCGAACCTTAGAGGTTCCCCCGCATCTTCGCGACGCCCACTACAAGGGAGCCAAGTCCCTAGGTCACGGCGAGGGCTACAAATATGCTCACAATTACGAGGGAGGTTATGTCCCCCAAGCCTATCTTCCGGAAGGGCGCACCTACTACAAGCCGACTCGCCATGGTGCCGAGGCACGGATTGCCGACCGGCTGGAGGTATGGAGACAGCAGTTTCAGGAAGCCAAGATTCGGTGATAGGGGATAGGCTATGGGGAATAGGGGCGTCAGTCCCTAACAGCCTTCAGTCTAAACCGCTAACCGCCTGCCCGGCTTTGCCGGGCATCAGAGAAAGCCTTTGACTCCTAAGGGTATGGCTTCTACCCTTCCCGTCCGCCTTGGAACGCCATTATGCTGCGCCCTCTTGGGCGGCAAATCCTCTTTTACTCCTCTTCATTCCATGGCTGATCAGCTTTCTTACGCATTCATCACTCCCGCCGCACTCCGCAAGGGTCGCGCCGGTGGCATTCTTGGCCGTTTGATTTCGCGCAGCGGACTCGAGCTTCATACCGGCCGCGTTTTCGCTCCCTCCGCAAAGACTCTTGGAGAACTTGCTGCAACTCTTTCCGGGCAGGCCAAGACAGCAGCCTACCTAAAGGGGCTTTCTGCCGGTTCACAGAGTCTTGTGCTGGTTCTCAAGGGTGAGGATGCGGCCGCAAAAGTCGCCTCGATCGTCGGCAACGATGACTCCATGAACGGCCGTGGTGAGACGCTCCGCGATACCTTCGGGGATCTTGTGGAAAGCGCCGAGGAAGGTGGAAAGGCTGTCTATTTCGAACCGGGCGTGATCGCTCCCGCTAGTGCCGCCGAGGCCGCAGCTGGACTCAAGTTGCTGGCGGACGCCTCTGATGCCGAGGGCGGAATCCTCGATGCCTCCACATCGTTCTCCTCTCCCACGGAGAAGACACTCGTGCTGATCAAGCCCGACAACTTTGCTTTCCCTAACACCCGTCCGGGCGGGGTGATCGATCTCTTTGCCCGCACGGGATTGGCATTGGTAGGGTTCAAGCCTTTTCACCTGTCGGTGGCTCAAGGCGAAGAGTTCTACGGACCGGTCCTCGACTTTCTAGTAGAGAAGCTCCCCGATGGCCGAGCCCAGTGGGAGTCGATCGTCGCCTTCATGTCAGGCAAGCGCCCCTCCGAATGCACACCTGAGGAAAAGACGCTGCCCGGCTCCCAGCCCTGCGTTGCCATGATCTATCAAGGAGCGAACGCCGTCGCTAAGATCCGTGAGGCCCTTGGCTCAACGAATCCCGCCAACGCTGCCCATGGTACGATTCGCAAGGAGTTCGGGACCACAATCATGATCAATGGAGCCCATGCTTCCGATTCCGTCGAGAATGTCGCCCGCGAGACCGGGATCATCCGACTCGAGGAGAATGACTTCAAAACGAAGATAGCCGCCGCTCTCTGATTTTCTTTAGTACCATTTTCACTAGCAACCCAACAACCTAACCCAACTCTTCCCATGGATCTCGCAACACGCGTCAGCGAACTCACCCCCTCCCTCACTCTCGCCATCGACAGCAAGGCCAAGGCCCTGCGCGCCGAGGGAGTCGATGTCTACAGCTTCGGAGCCGGAGAGCCCGATTTTGACACACCAGAGCATATCAAGGCGGCCGCCATCGAGGCCCTCAATGCCGGATTCACAAAGTACACCCCCAGCTCCGGAATGCCCGAGCTTCGTGCCGCGATCAGCGAGAAGTTCAAGCGTGACAACGGGCTCGACTACAAGCCGAGCGAGATCATCGTCAGCAACGGTGCCAAGCAGAGCTGCTTCAACGCCATCATGGCCGTCTGCGGCGAGGGTGACGAGGTCATCATCCCTGCTCCTTACTGGCTCAGCTATCCCGACATGGTCCGTCTTGCGGGCGCCGAGCCGATCATCGTCCAGACGACCCAGGAGAATGATTGGAAGATGACTCCCCAGCAGTTCGAGGAGGCGATGAGCCCCCGCACCAAGATGGTCATCATCAACTCCCCGGGTAATCCGACGGGTTCCGTCTACACCAAGGAAGAGCTTCGAGCCCTTGTCGAGGTAGCCGCCGAAGAGGAGATCACGATCCTCTCCGACGAGATCTACGAGAGTCTTACCTATGACGGAGCAGAGCATGTCTCCGTTGCTTCCCTCACGCCTGAGGCCAAGGATCTGACCATCACCGTCAACGGCTTCAGCAAGGCCTATGCCATGACCGGATGGCGCCTTGGTTACCTCGGAGCTCCCGAGAAGATCGCCAAGGCAATCGACTCCATGCAGAGCCACAGCACCTCCGGCCCCTGCTCCTTCGCCCAGAAGGGTGGTCTCGCCGCCCTCACCGGCAGCCAGCAGTGCGTCGCCGACATGCGCGAAGAGTTCAATATCCGCCGAGAGTACATGTTCGAGCGCCTCTCCGCGATCCACAACGTCACCGCCGTGAAGCCGAAGGGTGCCTTCTATATGCTGGCGAATATCTCGAAGCTCGGCATGACCTCCACGAACTTCGCCGACCGCCTGCTCAGCAAGGCCAATGTCGCCGTCGTTCCCGGCATCGCCTTCGGTGACGACCGCGTCGTCCGCCTCAGCTACGCGACCGGCCTTGATATCATCAAACCCGGCCTCGACCGCTTCGAGGACTTCTGCAAGACCCTCTAAGTAAGCGCGATTCCCTAAGGGGTCTCTCATCATGACTTCCCGGAAGGCCGTCCGCACACAAGCGGACGGCCTTTCCCTTTATCTGGAACGGCGTCGGAAGCTTGTCGAGCAGGCGCTGGCCCGCGTCGTACCTGCGGCCTCCGTCCGACCTGCGACCATCCACAAGGCGATGCGCTACAGCCTCCTGGCGGGAGGCAAGCGCCTGCGGCCCATCCTCGCCCTGGCGGCTGCTGAGGCGTGTGGTGCCAAGGATCCGACGTGTGTGTTGCCGGCCGCCTGCGCGGTGGAACTGATTCACACCTACTCGCTCATCCATGACGATCTTCCCTGCATGGACGACGACGATCTCCGTCGCGGCCGCCCCACCTCGCACAAGGTCTTCGGCGAGGGCGTGGCCGTTCTTGCCGGCGATGCCCTGCTCACCCGGGCCTTTGGCCTTCTGACTCTGGTAAAACCCGCAAAGCGCTATCCTCTCTCCGTTCTCCTCAAGGAGACGGCCGACGCTGCAGGCAGCCTGCAACTCATCGCCGGTCAGGTCGCCGACCTTGAGGCCGAGGGAAAGAAACCCACGATCCGCGAGGTTCGCTTCATTCACGAAAGGAAGACAGCCGCGATGATCGTCCTACCGATCCGCCTTGGTGCCATGGTGGCGAACGCCACGCCCGCCGAACTCAAGGCGCTCACCAAATTCGGTCAGGCGCTCGGCCTCGCCTTCCAGATTCTCGACGACATCCTCGATGTGACGGCGACAAGCGAACAGCTCGGCAAGAGCGCCGGCAAGGATCTCAAGGCCTCCAAGGCGACCTACCCAGCCGTGATCGGTCTGGAGGCCTCGCGCAAGGAAGCAGTGAAACAGACCCGTGCTGCCCTTCGGGCACTCGATCTTCTGGGTGTGCGTGGGGGACGACTCCGCGAAATCGGTCAGTCGCTACTCAAACGACAGGGCTAAGGAAGCAGGTTTCCCGCAGAGGCGCTGAGACGCAGAGGATTGGGAAAATTATTTCGGCTGGAGAAGACGGTTCTTCACATCTTGCGGCAGGGAGGAGGAATTGACCCATTGGGTTGCTGCTGCAGAGTCGTTCCTCATCCAGGTTCTCACGATGTTTTGCTGTGCCATGGAACGCTGGTTGGCATCCGTGATCCCCGAGGCCAGAGTAATGCCTATTTGAGGATCGTTCCGGGCGATGTTCCTGCTCAGGTTCAATGCCGCTTGATCTTTGGATTTTCCTGCGGGCAGGGATTGGACAAAAGTAGCGGCTCCTTGGGGATCGCTTCGCATCATTGAAGAGGCGATGCTGGTTGTGGCGTTCATGCGACCGGGAGATCCCTCCGGGAGGGAGTTGAGCATGCTCATCGCCGTCTGCCGGTCGTTGGAGTAGAGACTGCCGATGAGGTTGCCCACGACCTGACCCTTGATTTGTGGATCAGTCAGGGAGTTAAACCACGCCAAAGCACCTTGGGGATCATTCCTCACCCATTGTGATGCCAGATTGCTGATCTGATTGTTCTTGTTGTCGCTTGGTGGGAGATTCACCGCGTAGCCGATAGCACCTTGCGGGTCGTTTTGAGCCATTTGGAAAAGGATGGATTGAATGCTATTATCCCGGGCGTTACCGGCAGGGAGAGACTGAGCCAACTCCAATGCGCCCTTAGGATCATTCTGTGACATGTATTGGATCACTCCTTGGAGAACCTGAGACTTGATCTGGGGATCGCTCTGCTGGTTGGCCCAGGCGAGGGCACCCTGCGGATCGTTTCCCGCCCACTGGGCCGCCATGTTGCTGATCTGGTTGTTCCTATTGTCGCTGGAAGGGAGATTCAACGCGTAGCCCAGCGCACCCTGAGGATCGCTTTGGGCCATTTGAAAGAGGACGGATTGGATGCTGTTATCCCGCGCATTGCCGGCCGGGAGCGACTGAGCCAGCCCCAATGCACCCTTCGTATCATTCTGGGACATGGATTGGATCACTCCTTGGAGGATCAAGGACTTCACTTGGGGATCGCTCTGCTTGTTGGCCCAGGCGAGAGCAGCTTGCGGATCGTTTCGGGCCCAAGAGGATCCGATTTGAGTTAGGGACTGGTCGAGTTGCTGTCCGGAAGGGATCTGGTCGAGCAGGGTAATCGCCTTGGCAGGATCCTTCTGGGAAAGCGTGTTGAACAAAGACCGGAACGCACTCTTCTTCTTGGCACCCTCGGGGAGTTGGGTGACATAGGCGATCGCCGCCCCTGCGTCTTTTGAGGCCCAGGAGTTAATCGCCATGGCGAGAGCCCCGTCCCGCTCTGCGCCAGGAAGTGAGGAAGACAATTCCACGGCTGCCGCAGGGTCATTTTGGGCCAGACTAAAAGCAAGGGATTTCAGGGCCTGATTCCTAAGCGGCCCGGCTTGAAGCCCCTCCACCCAGGCTTTTGCCGCTGGTAAATCCTTCGAGCCCCATGAGCTCACCACGGAACTGATGGCCTGTTGTTTTTCCATCGCGTTTCCAAGCCCCTGTGCGTAGGCGAGCGCCGCCCTGGGATCGCTCTCCCCCCATCGGGAGAGGAGCATGATCCGCAGCTGCATCCGTTCCTGGGAATCCCTCATGGCCTCGACCTCGGAGAGAGCTTGGCCTATCCGGGCGGGATCAAGCGCCTGTACGGCTTCATTCCAGGCCGCAAAACGCTTCATCTGATTTCCTTCCGACTTCGATTTCGTGATGCTTTCCATGAACCCCAGCCCCGAAGAAGTTGCATTGGTTGCGACTGCCTCCCTGTCAGCCGTGGCAAGATTGATCGTCTTGTTATTTTCGTGGGTACCAGACCCCGGCGGTGGAACGGATGCGTCGGATCGGGGAGCCGCCGGGGATGTCATTGGCGAGGATTTCGCGTAACGGAAACCGGCAACGCCACCGACGGTGGCTCCCGCTCCGAAGAGCAGGATCGCAAGGAGGATCTGAAGAGGGTTCATGGCGGGGAAGGAATGTTCGATACCTAGCCCTTTCCGTGCAAAAGACAAGTTCCCCATCTTACTCTTCCTAATTGATGGCATCCGCCACCCGGCGGACGGTGCCACCCCTTCGGGGCTAACTTCGTCAGTCTTCCGCGCTCGTTCCCACGAGCTTGGTTGACTAACAGCCTTCAGCCTAAACCCCTCTCTTCCTCCCCCCCCTGACTGAAGGCTGGCTCTCAGCCCCCTAATCAGGGAAGATCCTGCACCCATCTATGGCTTTCACCGATAAATTTTTCCGCAAACTCGTGATCGATGCGTTTTCACGTGCACGTCGAGGGGAACTAAAGCTGACGATGCCCGGTGGATCTCGTCGCCTTTTTGGAGGCCTTGGAAAGGAACTTCAGGCGGAACTGACTGTCCGGGACGAAAACTTCTACCGGCGGTGCGTGCTCTTCGGACCGATCGGATTTGCTGAATCGTTCCTCGCCGGGGAATGGGAGACGGAGGACCTGACCCGGACGCTTGCATGGTTTGTCCTGAACGGCGATTACCTCGCCGGGATCAAAACCCGTGAATCGCACACTCCTGGTGCTTTTGATCTCCTGGGGATGATTAACCGGATCGGTCACGCGCTCCGCCCAAACAGCAAGAGCAAAAGCCGTGATAACATCAGCGAGCACTACGATCTGGGAAACGATTTCTTCAAACTCTGGCTCGATCCGACCATGACCTACTCGGCGGCGTATTACGACCCGCCGGAGCTTGCAATGGAGGAGGCTCAGCGGAAGAAGTGGGATCAGCTCTGCAGGAAGCTGCAACTCTCCAGTCACGACATGGTGCTCGAGATTGGATGCGGTTGGGGAGGATTCGCCATCCATGCCGCGAAGAACTACGGATGCCGCGTCACGGCGGCCACGATCAGCGAGGAGCAGTTCCGCGAGGCTGCCGCCCGTGTCGAGGAGGCTGGTGTCGCCGATCTGGTGGAGGTGATCTTCTGCGACTACCGCGACCTTGCGGGCCGATTCGACAAGATCGTCTCGATTGAGATGCTGGAAGCCGTGGGTGATCGTTACGCCGAGACCTTCTTCGGAAAGGTCTCCGAGCTGCTGGCCCCGCGAGGGATGGTGGGCATTCAGACGATTCTCTGTCCCGATAATCAATTTCCGATCCTTCGCGATGGGGTGGACTTCATCCAGAAGCACATATTCCCAGGCTCCCTTCTGCTCTCGATGCGCCGTATCACCGAGGCTCTGAATGCTACCGGCGACCTGAATCTCTTGGATTATGAGGATATGACGCCATTTTATGCGCGGACATTGAAGGAGTGGAGGGAGGCTTTTATGAAGGCACTTCCGAAGGTCAAAGCTCAGGGATACGACGAGGCTTTCATCCGCAAGTGGCTCTACTACCTCTGCTACTGCGAGGCGGGATTCGGCACCCGTCATATCGCGGTGGCTCAGATTGTCTACACGCGACCTGACAACCTCGACATCCATTCACCCGCTTACGATCTGGGTCATCATCGGGAGCGGCAGATCCCTCAGGCCCATCGCGCCCTTTCGGGTTCATGAGTTTGATGAGTGGTTTTCAGCTTTTTTTGACGGGACTTGGTATTGCGAGTCTCCTGATGGTGGCAATCTGGGTCATAGCCGTCCGCATCAAGAATGCGGGGATCGTCGATATTGCATGGGCTATGGGTTTTGCTCCGCTGGCTCTGCTTTACCGTGTGTTCGGGGATGGTGAGCCAAAGCGACAGAACCTGATCACCTTGATGGTTGTGGTTTGGAGTATCCGGCTGGGCATCCATCTCTGGAAAAGGGTGATGGGCCATCATCCCGAGGAGGATGGCCGTTACCGTGAACTGCGCCGTGCCGTTGCGGGACACGAGAACTTTTTCTTCTTCTGGTTCTTTCAGGCGCAGGCCTTGCTGTTAGCACTGCTGAGCATTCCGGTGCTGCTGCTGAATTTCGACACGCGCGTCCAACTGGGCTGGTGTGATCTCCTCGGATTTTCAGTTTGGTTGATCGCTATTTGCGGAGAATCCTTGGCCGACCGGCAACTGGATGCCTTCAAGGCGGATCCTGCGAACAGGGGCAAGGTTTGCGAACAGGGGCTCTGGTATTATTCCCGGCATCCCAATTATTTTTTCGAATGGCTGATCTGGGTCGCCTTTTTCCTGTTTGCTTTCCCGGCGGCCTGGGGCTGGACCACGATCTTCGCTCCGGCCCTGATGCTCTTTTTCCTCCTACGCGTCACCGGCATTCCGTACACTGAAGAGCAGTCTCTCCGTTCCCGCGGAGAGGCTTACCGCCGGTACCAGAAGAGCACGAGTGCTTTTGTTCCGTGGTTTAAGAGAAAAAATGTGGCATAATTTCCCCTTTCTGATTTTGAAATGAGCAGTCTCGACTCCCTTCTCGCCCGTGGCTTCATTCCTGATGCTCTCGTTCGTCACGGTATCCGCCGTCTTCTGGCAGCCAAACTCAGGGAGGAGGAGCGTGGTGACTTGGAGGAGAGGGATGCCAGATTCGAGGCTTTTCGCGCGGGTCTGGATGCCTCTCCGATCGCCATCAATACCGTCGATGCCAACGTGCAGCATTATCAGGTTCCGACCGAGTTTTACCTCAATGTCCTCGGCCCCAGGCTGAAGTACAGCAGCGGGTACTGGCCGACCGCCAACACGACCTTTGCGGAGTCCGAGGAGGCGATGCTGGAACTCACCTGTCAGCGCGCGGAACTCAAAGATGGGCAGAAGATCCTCGAACTCGGATGCGGTTGGGGCTCCCTGACCCTCTGGATGGCGGAGCATTATCCCAACGCGTCCATCACTGCCGTTTCCAACTCCTACACGCAGCGCCTCCATATCGAAGCTGAAGCCCATCGTCGTGAACTCTTCAATGTCCGAATCATCACGGCGGACATGAATACTTTTTCGCCTCCCGAACCCGGCACCTATGATCGCGCTGTTTCGGTGGAGATGTTCGAACACATGAAGAACTACCGCGAGCTCATGAAGAGGATTGCCGGCTGGCTTAAGCCGGAGGGCAAACTCTTCGTCCATATCTTCACCCATCGGGAGCATTCCTATCACTTCGAGGGTAAGGACCCCTCGGACTGGATCACCCGCTACTTCTTCTCGGGAGGGACCATGCCCTCCCATGATCTGCTTCTCTACTTTCAGGATGACCTTAAAATCGAGCGTCACTGGAGGGTCAACGGCACCCATTATGCCCGGACTTCGGAAGCTTGGTTGCAGTCCATGGATGCGAACCAGAAGGTTATCACGCCGATTCTGGAAAAAACCTACGGGCGAGCCGAGGCGGCCAAGTGGAGGGCCTACTGGCGCACCTTCTTCATGTCCTGCGCCGAGCTCTGGGGTTATCGGGGGGGAGAGGAGTGGATCGTCTCGCACTATCTCTTCACGAAGTGAAAAGAAGATTGGAAACCTGAAGGCTGAGACCTGAAGAAGAAATCCCAAAGCGATCCGCTTACTAACTTTCCCAATCAGCGAAACACAAGGTACAAGATAACCCCAAGTTGGATCCTTTTCTCCTGATTGCATTTCGTTCAGGTTTCAGGTTTCAAGCTTCACCTTTCTCTTCATGCGCATCCTCATCCTCACCGCCGGATTTGGCGAAGGCCACAACACCGCTTCTTACTGTCTGGCTGAGGCCCTGCATGAGCATCCCGAAGTCGAGGCAAGGGTCGTGGATGTCTACCAAGAGACCATGCCCGGGATCACTAAAGTCCTCCAGTCGGGCTATGGACTGGCCATCAATAAATTCCCCTTTATTTGGAGCGCCATCTTTTCGTTGCTTGAAACACCGGGCAATCTCGAGTCGACTCTTCCGCTCGCCGGCAACCTGCGTGAGGCGCTCCGTCGGATTGTCGAGGAGTTCAAGCCGGATGCGATTGTCTCCACCTACCCTCTTTACGCATTCCTCCTGAGGGAACTGCGGAAGCGCGGTCATACACCGTCCAAGGTTCCCCTGCTAACGGTTGTCACCGATTCCATTGCTATCAACAGTTCCTGGTTCCGTGCCGGTAGCGAGGCATTCATTGTGGCCGATAAGGAGACGGCCCAGGTCCTCGTTCGCGGCGGCGTCGATCCCGGGATTATTCAGGCGCTCGGATTTCCGGTGTCGCCTCGGATCGCCTCCCTGCAGCCGCTTGAACCCACGATTCAGGGATCCATCAAGCTCCTGTATTTCCCCTCCTCACGCGTCGCGCATACTCTCGCGGTGATCCGCAAGCTACAAGAGCTTCCCGGCACGGAACTGACCGTCGTGACGGGGAGACTGAAGGCCCTGCACGCCGCGATCGAAGCCTCTGGGCTGATCGACGGAATTCAGAACCACCTGATCGGATGGACCAATCAGGTACCCGAGTTGCTCTCGTCCCATCATCTCTACATCGGCAAGGCTGGCGGAGCCATCGTCCAGGAGGCTATCGCGACCAGCTGTCCGATCCTTGTCAGCCATGTTGTCCCCGGTCAGGAAGAGGGGAACATCGAAATGATCGAGCGTCATGATGTCGGCCGCTTGGCAGCCCACTATCCTGCGGCGATTGCCTCCTCGGTTGAGGAAGTTTTCGCGGATCATGGTGTCACCTGGAAGCGGTGGAAGAAGAATATCCGCTCTATTTCCAAGCCCTCATCGAGCCGGGATATTGCCGCCTTCATTCTCGGAAATACTTACGCCAAGCACTAAAACGTCCTAGTTAATCTGGCGTGTCTTGGTGAAATCATCTCAACCATAAAAGGACTCGCGCAGAGACGCGGAGGAAAAAGACAAGCGATGAGGGCAAGATCGCATAAGTAGCTAGGACGCATCCCCAATCAGAGACGGCCTTTTATCATTCAATAATTCCTTCTGACGATTCTTGGGCGAGCCTGCGCGAAACTTTCCTTTTCGCTGATTTTCTGCGAAGAAACATTCTAATGAAGCGTCTCTGCTTATTTCTTTGCCTGCTTCTTCCTCTGATGCTGGCGGGCTGTCTTCATCCGCTTCCGCGCTATGAACCGCCACTCCAACGTGCCGCTGTTCAGAAAGTCCGAACGACTGCATACACCCATAGCGAGAGCGACCATATCCGCTACGGAGACAAAACAGCGATCGGCACGACGCTGCGTCGCGGCATAGTGAATAGTGCGGCGGCGGACTGGGCGCGCTGGCCCTGCGGCACGATCTTCCGGATCAGGGCCACGGGTGAGCTTTATGAAGTGGATGACTACGGCTTCGCTCTCTCTGGTGTGAATACCATCGATCTGTATAAGCCCACGAAGAGGGAAATGCGTGCCTGGGGCGTCCGACGTGTGACGATCGAAATCCTCAAGTGGGGCGATCCCTGGAAGAGCTATCGCAAGATGATCTGCGTCCGCTCCTACCGACATGTCAGACGGATGATGACCGAGATCAAATCGTGGTTCCGCACTCCCCCACCCGAACCGGTCTTCCCCGCCGGCGGTATCTGTCCTGTGCCACTGCCGGCCTCGCGCTAGAGAAAGAGAGCCTAAGCCGGTTGCTCAACCCACTTGTTGTGCTCTTTAATTAAATCCACCAGGCGATCGACAGCTTCCACTTCGAGAATGTTGAACTTCACCGCTTGCTTGCCGACATAGAGGTTCACCTTGCCAGGAGCTCCGCCGACATAGCCGAAGTCGGCGTCTGCCATCTCTCCCGGGCCGTTAACAATGCAACCCATGACCGCAATGCGGACACCCTTGAGATGAGAGGTCGAGGCCTTGATACGAGCCGTGGTCTCCTGGAGATTGAAGAGGGTGCGGCCGCAGGAAGGGCAGGCTACGTAGTCGGTCTTGAAGATGCGGACGCCAGCGGCTTGGAGGATGTTGTAGGCAAGGCGCAGTGACTGACCGGGCGCCTCTTCGCTTCGCAGCAGGATGGCATCTCCGATGCCGTCGCAGAGGAGCGATCCCAGGACGGTCGCGGAGGTGAGGAGGTGATCCAGAAACTCCCCGCCTGAAGCAGGAGTGAATATATCCTTCAGCAGAATGGGATGACGCGAATTCACCTGTGCAGCAAGCAGTCGGAAGGCAACGATGGGATCCAGAGACACTCCATCGCGCACGGTGATAAGGCGCGGCTCCGAAACCGCGTTCACTGCGGCGACCTCTTCGGGAGAGAGGGGGTCCACTTCCACCACTGACAAGTCTTCAAGGATCAGTTCCGGCTTATAGTCGCCGAGAGCGTCACGCTTGTGAGCCACGGCCTCATCGACGCGACGCGGCACAGTAACAGCGACCGTTTCTGTTCCTCCTAGAGCGATCGGCCGAGTGATGCCCTCCAGGACGATCCGTTCAGCAGCACGCCTTTGGTAGTCGAATAGCGGCCAGTTGGCCTTGATTCCGGAAACTGGGGAGACGGCGGCGATTCGTGCTGCAAACGGAGCCACCAAGGCACGCGCCACGGGGATTTCATGCTCACTATCCTCGGTGAGGGAGACGCGGATGGTATCGCCGATTCCATCCGAGAGGAGTGACCCGATGCCAATAGCGCTCTTGATCCGCCCATCCTCGCCGTCACCCGCCTCCGTCACACCGAGATGGATGGGATAGTTCCAGTCGGGCCCTTCCGCATTCAGCCTCGCCACCAGCAACCGGTAGGCGGCGATCATGACCTTCGGATTCGAGGCCTTCATGGAGAAGATCAGCGCGTGGAAATCGAGATCACGGGCGATCCTGGCGAATTCCAGGGCACTCTCCACCATGCCGAGAGGTGAGTCGCCGAAGCGGTTCATGATCCGGTCGCTGAGCGAGCCGTGGTTGGTCCCGATGCGCATCGCCACGCCACGCTCAATGCAGAGCTTCACCAGCGGGGTAAAGCGTTTACGGATCCGCTCCAACTCGGCCGCATACTCGGCGTCGCTGTAGTCGCGCACATTGAATTTCTTGGAATCGGCGAAGTTGCCGGGATTGATCCGCACCTTCTCCACCCATTTGACAGCCTCAAGCGCGGCATCCGGCTTGAAATGGATATCCGCGACGAGAGGAACGGTACAACCGCGCGCATTCAACTCCGCACGAATTTTTTGGAGATTGGCGGCATCCTTCACGGTCGGTGCCGTGATGCGAACCATTTCACATCCCACCTCGACCAGTCGCAGCGTTTCCCGGACACAGGCCTCCGTATCCATCGTGTCGCTGGTGATCATCGACTGGATCCGGATCGGATTGGCCCCACCAAATCCCAAGCCCCCGATGATCACTTCCCGACTGGGACGTCGTGCGTAGGAGAAGAGATCGGCCGCGTAGCTGAGCGGCACTCCCGTTTTGACAGCGGCATCACCCGCACTTCTCATGGCTTGACCGGGGAAACCGGCGATGGGGCCGCAACATTAGCAGCAGGAGATTTTGGCGAGAAGGTCATGATCTCCGCTGTCTTGTCACCCGTAGCTGCCGCTCCAGATTTTTGTCCCCTCACTAAGTCACTGACATCGTAAAAGGAGATATAGAGCATGGTTCCGATCAGCAGCATGGCAAAGGTGGTCTGGACAATCTCCAGTGTCTTCTGATGGATCGGATGCCCGCAAATCCATTCGATAAAGGCCAGCAGGATATGCCCGCCGTCGAGAACAGGCAGTGGGAGCATATTCATCACGGCTAGGTTGACGTTCAGAACGACACTGAACCAGAGGGCCAGCTGCCACCCCATCGGGCTCTGGAAGAGAAGGTAGTAGATCCTCATGATCCCGACGGGCCCGCTGAGCTGCTGGACGCCTATTTCGGAATGGCGGGCCGTGACGGCCGAGATGGTCTCCCACATGGTCAGAAGGCTCGACTTGATCTGGGTGATGGGATCCGGATGGACCAGCCTGACAAGCCCGCGCTGATCCCATTGGATGCCGAGTCGGACCTGCTTCTCTCCCACAGGGATGCGCGGGGTGATGGAAATGGGGAAGTCAGCTCCTCCCCGCCGGATCGTGAGAGTCACCGGGGCTCCCTTGGTGGCGCTCAGAACCTCTGCAAGAGTCTGGCCGCTGTAGAGTGTCTGACCATTTGCCGCAATCACGAGATCCCCTGCGCGAAGACCCGCCTCCTCGGCAGGGCTGTTAGGAATGACCCGTGCGATCAACGGGGTCATGGCCGGAATAATCTGGATCTGGCGCAGGTTCTTCCGCCCCCAACCTTTGGTAGGCTCGACAAAGGGCTCCACCTCGACCAGCGATTGCTTGCCGGCGCGTTCGAACCGGATAGGCACCACGGGAGCCGAGCTGATGGCTAGATTCCAGGCAACGCTGTCACTCATCCGGCCCATGCCATTGATCCGAGTGACCGTATGTCCGTTGACGGCAAGGATCCTGTCTCCCGGCTGAAGTCCAGCCTTGGCGGCGGGTCCTCCCTCAAGGACATAGCCAATCATGTTGGTCGTCTCGGCCTCGCTGACAGGGCGGCCGACATACCAAACCACGCAGGCAATCAGAAAAGCTAGTCCGAGGCTGGCGGCGGGACCCGCAAGGGCGACGATGATCTTGTCGAGGGGGCGTGCCGGCGGCAAGGCCTCACCCCTCTCATTGGTCTCACCTTCCAAGGCCTCCATGGGTGCGAGTTGGGGAATGGCCACGAATCCTCCGGCAGGAATGCTGCCGAGTCTGTATTCCACCCCGTTGATTGTCTTGGACCAGAGCGCCTTGCCGAACCAGATAGCAAATTTCTCCACTTTCAGACCCCGCCACTTGGCGGCGAAAAAATGACCCAACTCATGGACGACGATGAGGAGGTTAAAAAGCAGCACCACCTCGAGAAGGATGCTGATGACTTTGAGGGTTCCGAAAAACATGAACCTGAAGCCTCGCCCGAGGCGCTTCAAAAATCAATCCTTACCCCAGCGCCAATACGGCTTGTCCCCCTTCCACCAGCAAACGGTGATCAAGGCCCCAGCTAAAGTCCAGACAGCACCCTGAAATAGCCAGGGGTGCCGGGGAAGCAAACCCCACGCCGCTAGGCTCATCAGCAGGATCCAAACCCCTAGAACCACCCATCCCTGCCAGCAGCAGGGGATCCCCCAACCCCATCCGTAGCGCTTGGCTGGAAACCAGATCTGCTTTTTCTTTTGTTCACAGTTCATATGGTGCCGGGGGCCGAAGGCCCCTGTTTGCTCAGACCTAATAGTCTAACAGTCTTCAGTCTATACACCTTCCTCGCCCGAAGGACGAGGAAAGAGATGCCCCGCGATGCCGTTAGGTCGCGATCCCGTTCCCAATATAGGTTAGGGTGGAGACCTCCGTGCGGACCGCTGACCTCCAGTGAAGGCCTGTCATTGTTCCGCCCGGTCAGCCTCCGGTTTGATCACATCGGATCGGGAGCATACAGACCGAATCCCGAACACCGCAGGGCAAATTCAAAATGTGGAGAGAACGATAACCATGTTTATGGTTCGAAGATTCAGCCGCGGACCTCGGCTCCCGCCGCTTCCCGAAGCTGGGCGACGATGCGTGTGACCGCCGCGTTCACCTCTTCCGTGGTCAAGGTTCTTTCGGGATGCAGGAAAGTCAAGGCGATGGCCAGAGATTTTTTGCCAAGCGGCACCTTGACGCCCTCGGGATCGCTGAAGACATCGAAAGGAGTGACGGCCGAGAGCAACTCTTCCTGCGCTGCCAGAACCGCCTGCTCGACTACGGTGTAGGGAGTGGCCGCATCCATCAGTAGGGCCAGATCGCGGCGAACCGCCGGGAACTTGTGAAGCAAACCATGCTTCTTCGGATCCTTGGAGAGCCCAATACCGCTAGCAGCCTGGAGTGCGTGGAGGTCGAGCTCGGCTACAACGATCTGACCCTGATGCCCGCCGACCATCAACTCGCGCGTGGCAGATGGAGAAAGAACGCCGAGAATGCCGGCGGGTTTGCCCGCGATCAGGATCTCGAGAGCCAGAGGTAACGAGGCATGAGTTGCAGCGCGGAAGGTGATCGGTTCCAGACGAGTACCTAGCAGTTGGATGACGCCCTTGAGATCATAGAGATCCAGGGACCGCTCCCCTTCCTCCTTCCCACGCCAATTCTCCGGCGCTGTGCGGCCCGTCATGACAAGACCGAGTTGCATCGACTCCTCGGGTTGCTCCTGCTGGTAGACTTTGCCGATCTCGAAGAGTCGTATCGAATTAGTTCCATGGCGCAGATTGCGCGAAACGGCCTCCAGAAGTCCGGGTATCAGGCTGGCTCGCAGGGTAGAGTGCTCCTCACCCATCGGGTTGCGGACGGCGATCACGCCTCCGGTGGAGAAGGCTTCCTGATCGCGGCTGCCGGTCAGGGTTCCACTACGGGCTTCGTGAAATCCTCCGCCCGAGAGGCGACGTCGCAGACCGTGGGCGAAGTCATAAGCCTTGTCGGCATCGCTCGAATGAGCAGGTATACCAGCACATTTTGCGGTGATGGAGTTGATCCCATGCAGGCGAGCGACCTCCTCGATCAGATCGACCTCGCGGGTCAGGTCATTCCGCCAGGAGGGAATCTCAAATCCCAAAGCAGCCTCACTTGCGATCTTTTTCAGCCCCAGCTTCGTGAGGAGTATGGCAATGGAGTCGTCTTCCAGATCGATGCCGAGAAGCGAGCGCACACGATCGCAGCGTAGTGCCACCACACGCGTTGCGGGAAGCGATCCGGCGATGACGAGTTCCGCAGATGGCATTCCTCCTGCCAACTCCACGATCAGGGCCGCAGCCCGTGCGGAAGCCGCCAGCGCTCCCTGGGCATCGACGCCACGCTCGAAGCGGTAGCTGGAGTCAGTCGAGATACCGAGTGCTCGGCTCGATCTGCGGATCACGGTCGGCTCGAAGAGGGCGCTTTCCAAAAGAATCGATGTGGTCGTTTCAGAAACCCCGCTTTCAACACCTCCGGTGATGCCGGCAATTGCTTGGGGGCCCTTGGCATCGGCGATCACAAGATCGTGAGCGGTGAGCTTGTATTCCTTGCCATCGAGCGAGGTGAGGGCTTCTTCGTTCGCAAAGCGGACGGTCAGAGCCCCCTCGATCTTACCGGCATCAAAGGCGTGCAGAGGCTGAGCCGTCTCGAACATCACGAAATTCGTGATGTCGACGATGTTGTTAATGGAGCGGAGGCCGACGGACTCCAGACGTTTGCGGAGCCACTCGGGGCTAGGCCCAACCTTCACCCCGTCGATGCGGTGGATACTGTAGAAGGATGCGGCGGCAGGAGCGGCAATGGCGGCGACGGAAGCATCCTCTTTCGTGGAAGGAAGGGCGGGGGTGGGACTGATCAGTTCCCCGCAGCCGAAAGCGGCGGCTTCACGGGCCACACCAACATGACCTAGCCAGTCGGGACGGTTCGGCGTGATCTCGATCTCAAAGACTTCCTCGGCAGGGAAAAGTTCGCAAAGCGGGGTTCCGATTGCGGTCTCGGGAGAAAGGATGAGTAGCCCATCAGCTCCTTCGCCGAGTCCGAGCTCCTTCGAGCTACACATCATCCCCTCGCTTTCGACGCCACGCAGCTTGCCAACCTTGATCTTGAAATCACCCGGCATCACGGCGCCGGGCTGGGCGAGAGGCACCTTGTCACCGACCTTGTAATTCTTGGCTCCGCAGACGATCTGGCGCGGCGTGCCGCTGCCATCATCGACCTTGCAGACGCTGAGTCGGTCGGCATTTGGATGCTGGATTGACTCAAGGATCTGGGCGGCGACAACCTTTGGAATGGCAACGCCTGTCGACTCGATCGAACCGACCTCGAGGCCGGCGTCGGTCAGTATGCGGGCGATCTCGGCGGCCGGCTTGTCGGTGCGGAGATAGTCCCGCAGCCAGGAAAGGGAGATCTTCATAGGCGTTTAGGCTGTGAAATTAGGCGGTGAATCGGGAAAGGAAGCGCAGGTCGTTCTCGGTCAGCATCCGGATGTCGGAGACGCCCGTGAGATTCATGGCGAGCCGGTCGAGACCGAAGCCGAAGGCAAAGCCGCTCACCTTCTCGGGATCGTAGGCGTTGTCGCCGCGCTTTTTGTTCACTTCCTCGAAGACGGCGGGGTCGACCATTCCGCATCCTGCGAGTTCCATCCACTTCCCGCCAAGGGCCTCGGTGCGGAGATCGATCTCGTAACTCGGCTCGGTGAAGGGGAAGAAATGGGGGCGAAAACGAATCTCGGTGCCGGCGCCGAAAAGCTCGCGGAAGAAGAATTCGATGGTTCCCTTGAGATCGGCCAAACTCACGCCCGGAGCGACATAGAGTCCCTCCATCTGGGTGAACTGAGCGAGATGGGTGGCATCAACCTCGTCGCGGCGGTAGGCGGCGCCAGGGGCGATGATGCGAATCGGGGGAGGACTCGCCACCATGGTCCGGATCTGAATGGACGACGTATGCGTGCGGAGCAGACGTCCGTCGGGAAGATAGAAAGTATCCTGCTCGTTCCGGGCCGGATGGTCAGCGGGGGTGTTCAGCGCGTCGAAGCAGTGCCACTCGGTCTCCATGTCAGGACCATCGGCGATGGCAAATCCTAGCCTGCGGAAGATTTGTACGGCACGGTCCACCAGGAGGGTGAGCGGGTGGAGTGATCCGGCCTCGGGACCTGTCCCTGTCAGGGAAGCATCGATTGCCGATAGAGCGGCTGTATCGGCCTGCGCGGTGAGAGCCGATTCCTTCTCATCGAGCGCTACTGTGACAGCAGTCCGCAAGTCATTGAGAAGCTTACCCATGACAGGGCGCTCTTCCTTGGAGAGAGTGCGCATCCCTTCGCTCAGCAGGGAGACCGATCCGGTCTTGCCGAGGTAGCGGACGCGAGCTTCCTTAAGAGCTAAAGCATCGGACGCCTCCGCAATAGCGGAGAGCGCCTCGATGCGAAGCTGGTCAATCTGGCTGCTAAGCGCTGGTGTCTGGGTCTCCACTTAGGGAAATCCCGGTAACCGGCCTTAGGCTGCGACAGCCTGCGGCGCCTTGACTTTAGGCTTTGCCTCGAGGGCAGCCTTGGCCTTGGCGACGATCTGGGTGAAGGAACCCTCATCCGTGATCGCGATGTCCGAGAGGACCTTGCGATCGAGCAGGATGTTGGCGGCCTTCAGGCCCTCGATGAAGCGGTTGTAGCTCAGTCCCTGAGCGCGGACAGCTGCATTCAGACGGACGATCCAGAGGGAACGGACGTTGCGCTTGCGTGTTTTACGATCACGGTAGGCCCAGTACTTGGCCTTCATCCGTGCATCCTTCGCATAACGGTAAAGCTTGGAACGGCGGCCGCGGTATCCGCTGGCTTCTACGATGACCCGCTTGCGACGTGCGCGACTGGCGGGTGAATTGGTGGCTCTTGGCATCTCTTATTTCCACCGCTGTGACACGGTGGACCTCGTCGGGCTGGCTGTTTGTGTTGTTCGATCCGGGATCTCACCCGCCCGGGAAGGCCGGAAATCTTCCGGCCAGATCCTCGGATCGTATTTTTTTAACCTTTTATCGCAGGCCGAAAGGCAGATTCAGCTTCACTCGGCTCACATCGCAGTCTTCAACGACTACCTGTTTGCCAAGCTTACGCTTGCTCTTGGAGCTTTTGCACTCGAGCAAGTGGCGCCGACCAGCCTTCGAACGAACGACCTTGCCCGTGGCGGTGATCTTAAACCGTTTGGCCACGGACTTCTTGGTTTTGCTACGTGCGATTGCTTTTGGCATGGGGGGTGGAAGATTTCAGAGTGAGAGCCACTTGGCAACAATAAAAAGGCTCAACTCACAAACTCGAGTTTGTCGAGACGAGGGACAAGTCCTTGGTCTGCTGCCCGCCCCAGGAACTCCCGAATCGCCGCACGACCGCTCTCGCCATAATCGAGGGTGTAGTCGTTAACATACATCCCAATGAATTCATCGGCGAGGGGCACTTCCATACCGCGTGCATGGGCCATACTGTGGTCGACGGCGGCGCGGCGATGCTCCAGGCCGTAGCGGATGCTTTCCTTCATGATAATGTTGAGCTCACGGCGCTGATCGGAGTCGAAGTCCTTGCGGATGACATTGCCGCCGAGCGGAAGCGGGAGACCCGTCTCGGCCTTGAACCACTCGCCCATGTCGGCGATTTTCTCGAAGCCCTCGTTGGCATAGGTGAGCTGTCCCTCGTGAATAATCAGGCCGACATCGACGGAACCAGAGCGGATCGCGTCGAAGATCTCGTCAAAAGGAACGACCACATGGTTGAAAACAGGTCCAAGAAAGAGCTGTGCGCTCAGATAGGCGCTGGTCATGAGGCCTGGGATAGCAATCTTTTTGGATCGGAGCCAGGTCTTCTTCTCCTCAAGCGAGGCATCGGCAGCAGGCCCTTGATTCTGAAGTGCCACGAACATCGGCCCGTAGCCGTCACCCATGCTGGCGCCACACGGCAGTAGGGCATACTTGTCGAGCAGGTGGGCATAGGCGTGGATCGAGACGGCAGAGAGGTGGAGTTCACCGCGCATCGCGCGCTCATTCAAAGTCTGGATGTCCTGGAGGATGTGCTGGAAGCGGTAGCCCATCAGGTCGATCTTCTCGGCCGCCATGGCATAGAACATGAAGGCGTCGTCGGGATCGGGCGAGTGGCCTAAGAGAAGCGTGGTGTCGGGTGCGTGGGACATGGATGAAAAGTATGAAGGCTGAAGTCTAAAGGCTAAAAGATAAAAGGTGTCTCGTGGGGGACAACTGCCAGAAAAAAGATTAAAAGCTGGCGGCTAGATTCCTAAGTAAGCTGGGGCCTTGGTAGATGAAGGCGGTATAGACTTGCAAGAGATCGGCTCCGGCATCCAGGCGCTCCTTGGCCGAGGCGGCATCACTGACTCCGCCGCAGGCGATGACCGGAATTTTTGTTTGCTGACGGATCGTGCGCAGTGCGGCCAGAGAGCGGATACGAACAGGAACCCCGCTCAGCCCTCCTGTCTGATCTTGGGAATGAGGAATCCCAGAGTGGTCGAGCGTGGTATTGGTGGCGATCAGGCCAGCAAGTTGCTCCGTCTCGGCAAGCTGGACGATTGCGATCAGATCCTCCTCCGCAAGATCGGGGGCCACCTTCACGAAGAGCGGGCAACGTGGGGTCCCCTCCCAATCACGCAGTGTGCGTATGATCCGGCCCAGAGCCTCGGTCGATTGCAGATCGCGCAGACCTGGAGTATTGGGTGAGCTGACATTGATCACGAAATAATCGCCCAGACCATGCAGGCGCTTGAAGGAGGCCAGGTAATCCTCATGGGCCTGCTCCGCAGGCGTCACTTTCGACTTGCCGATGTTCAGTCCCACGGGAATGCGCGGCCAGCGACCTGCGGCTCGAAGTCCCTCCAGACGCGTTGCAACCGACTCGGCTCCCTCGTTGTTGAATCCCAGCCGGTTGATCAGGGCATGTTGCTCGGGATAGCGGAAGAGACGGGGCTTCGGATTGCCCGGCTGGGCCAGCGCGGTGATCGTACCGATCTCCATGAAACCAAATCCCAGGGCCTCCCAAGCGGGAAGAGCGATTCCGTTCTTGTCCATCCCGGCAGCAAGACCGATCGGATTTGGAAACTCGATTCCCGCTATGGAGCGGGGGCATCGGGGGCTTGTAGCCATGGGCTTGCCTGCGGTTAACCGGAGCAGACCGGGATGCTGCGATCCAGCCTCCAGAAGACTCATCACGGCGTCATGGGCCTGCTCGGCATCCAGGGCAAAGAAGATCGGACGAAGGAAGCGTTGGTAGAAATCCATCTAGAAATGACCTTTATCAGCATTTCAAAAATCAGGAACGCACGAAATCAACGTTCGGTGTGAAGGCATTTGCCACAAAAGGCACAAGAAACACAAAAAAGACACGGGGCTAGATTCAGCTTTCAAGTTTCAGGTTTGATGGCATCCGCCTCCCGGCGGACGGTGCCACCCTTCGGACAACGACTCTGTCGTTGTCTTCCGTGCTCGTTCCCACGAGCTTGGTTCAGAATTCATCCTATCTCATCATGCTCCCTATCACCCACCTCTGGACACGTCTCTCTTCTGTCAAATGGGAGGACGCCTGGGTCGAGCGACTGCGCTTTGCCGGTGAGCAGAACCTGGTCATCAAGAAGTTCCCCGCCTCCCGTTCTATCAAGCTCGATCTCTACACCGATGCCACTAACGGCAAGAAACTGATCAAGGCATTCGGTGGCACCCTGCGCCCTTTTGACGCCAAGGGATGGCAGCCTCCTGCATCCAAGATGATCGATCCTCTCCGCATCAGCGGAATGCTGCGCATCTATCGCGATAAGGTTCTCTTCGCGAAGGAACACAATACCGGCAAAGGTCTGCCCCTGCTCATTCCCAGCGGCATGGCCTTTGGCACCGGAGACCATGCCACCACGACCCGCTGTCTCCAGCTTCTCGTTCAGGCCTCTGCTCCTCTGCGCATAGCTGGCAAGCCGTGGTCGTTGCTCGACCTCGGTTGTGGCTCGGGAATCCTGGCTCTTGCCGCCGAAACACTCGGCGCCGGGAAAGTCCTCGGCTGCGACTTCGATGAAGCCTGCGTCCGTATCTCCAAGGAGAATGCTAAACTCAACAAGCTAACCGCACCTCGCTTTATCAAGGCCGACGTCCTCAAGTGGAATGCCAGTGAGATGGGTAGCGCCTACGACATCGTCACGGCAAATCTCTACTCGACTGTCCTCACAGCGGCCTCCCCGATGATCATCACAGCCATCAAACCCGGCGGAGTCCTGATCCTCTCCGGCATCCTAGCTGTGGAAGAAAAAGCCATCCTCAAGACTTTCTCAAAACTCCGCCACATCAAGACACTCAAGCGCGGCAAATGGGCCGCGGTGATGATGAAAAAAGGCTGAAGCGGTTTAGACTGAAGGCTGTTGGGGCAGAATTATGAAGGCCCGAGTCTCGTTTTCATTTGAGGACTTCCAGGGCTTGGAAGTTTGGATGCAGCGCTAGGCCGCCAAGCGAAGCTGTATATCTTATACTGCGAGTGCAGGCGAACAACGCACTGCGCCGAAATCCCAAGCCGCCTCTTATTCTTCGCCGAAGCGGGTCCTTATCAGCTGCTCCAGTTCCGTCATCACCGTCGTTGCATCGTCGCCCTCGGCGGTGACACGCAGAACCGATCCCTTGCCAGCGGCCAGCATCATGAGTCCCATGATGCTCTTGCCATTGACGCGCTCTCCATCCTTCTCAACCCAGACCTCGGAGCGGAAGCGGCTGGAAGTCTTCACGAAGAGAGCTGCGGGGCGGGCATGGAGACCGTTCCGGTTCTCTATGGTGAGATCCTTGGTGGCCTTGGAGTCGTCTGCTTGAGTGGTCATATCTTGAAAGAGTTCCGTGAAAATATTCTTAGTGATCCCTGGCGGGTTTCATCGCGCGCAGGAGGCGGTCGTTGAATTCCCGGGCCGTGTCATGGCCCATTCCCCTGAGTTTTTGATTGAGGGCCGCGACTTCCACGAGTCGGGCGAGATCACGGCCTGGTCTGACGGGAATGGTGACATGCGGGATGGGAATGCCGAGGATCTCATAGGTATCCCGGTCGAGTCCCAACCTATCAATCTCCTCGACGTCGTGCCAATCCTTTAGAGTAACGATGAGGTCGAGCCGTTTCTCGGGCCGGACGGATCCGGCGCCGAAGATGGCGGCCACATTGATGATGCCGATGCCGCGTACCTCCATGTGGAAGCGGGTGAGTTCCTTGCTGTTGCCAATGAGCTCGCGCCCCTCGAGATTGCGGAAGCGGGTGATGTCGTCGCTGACCAGGCTGTAGCCACGCTCGATGAGTCCGAGGACGCACTCGCTCTTGCCGATCCCGCTGGCGCCGCGGATCAGGACTCCCATTCCCATAATATCGACCATGCTGCCGTGCTCGGAAGCCACGGGGGCGAACTCGTCCTCCAGAGCAATGGTGGCTGAGTTGATAAACTTCATGGTCACCAGGGGCGTGCGGAACACGGGGGTTTCTGATTTGGCTGCAAACTCGAGCAGGCCGATCGGGAGAGGAAGTCCCCTGGCGATCACGAGGCAGGGGATCCGCTGCTCGAAAAGAGACTCGATCCTGGTCGCGCGCTCCTCGGCGGGCAGGCTGCGGAGATAGCTGAGCTCGGCGTGCCCGGCGACCTGGACGCGCTTGGAGGCGAAGTACCTGAAGAAGCCGGCTAGGGCAAGGCCTGGCCTATTGATAGTGGGCTCGGCGATGGGTCGCTCCATGCCGGCCGAGTCGCCCATGAGCTCGAGCTCGAGCGCCGGTCCGTGATCGGCGAAGAACTTGCCGACCGTGAGAGACTTGAGCAATGGATCCTTGGTCCGGGCCATGGCTACATTGCGAAGGATTCGCCGAGGTACAGCTTGCGACTGATGGGGTCGCGCAGCAGGAAGTCCTTGTCCCCCTGGCTCTCGACGCGCCCCTCGTAGATGAGATAAGCGCGGTCGGTGATCGCGAGCGTCTCGCGTACATTGTGATCGGTGATCAGGATGGCCAGCCCCATGTCGCGTAGGTCGGAGATGATCTGCTGCACGTCGTATACGGCGATGGGATCCACGCCGCTGAAAGGCTCGTCCAGCATGAGGAGCTTCGGGTTGGTTACCAGCGAGCGGGCAATGGTGAGGCGGCGCTTCTCGCCGCCGGAGAGGGTGAGAGCCTCGTTCTTGGCGATATGGGTGATGCCGAATCGCTCGAGCAGCTCGTCGCAGCGCTCGTCCCGCTCCTTCTTGGACAGGGAGGTGGTCTCCAGAATCGCCATGATGTTCTGCCTCACGGTGAGCTTGCGGAAGATGGACTCTTCCTGGGGCAGATAGCCCATGCCGAGCCGGGCGCGCTTGTACATCGGGTCATGCGTGACGTCCTTCCCGTGAAAGAAGACACGGCCACCATCGGGGCGGACCAGCCCGACGATCATGTAAAAGGTGGTCGTCTTGCCCGCGCCGTTGGGGCCTAGCAGTCCGACGATCTCACCCTTGCGCACGTGGATATCGACACCGTTCACGACGGAACGGCCGCCGTAGATCTTCATCAGCCCGTCGGTGCGCAGGATGGGCTCGTCAGCCAAACTTGCTGCGGAGGCTGCGTCGGCGACGACTTGTTTGGGATCAGTTTCTAGGCTCATGCGTATTCGGGGAAAATCAGGGGGTGGCGGGCTTATCGCCCTGACCTTGATCGATGATCATGGTGCGGCTGGCACCGATCGTGCGTGAGCGGCCCTTGGAGTTGAGGATCATCACCGTTGTACTCTGGGTGGCGACCTGGTTGTTGATGCCTTGCTGGATCTGCGGCCACTCCTCCAGGGTCACGTCACCGGTAGCGGGGTCGTAAGTCGCCTTGCCGCACTTGCCGACCGATTTCACGAGATCGCCGCGGTCGTTTTTCTTCTGCTGGGTGACGATCACATTGCCCATGGCAATGACTTGCTGAAGTCCCCTGCGGTCAGCTCTGAGAACCACGTGCAGCTTCTCGCAGGTGAGGTCGAACTGGGGGTCGCGCACGATGACATGCCCGATAAAGTCGGCGGAGTTGCTGGCATTCTCGAAATTGGCCCCGTCATCACTGTCGATGATCGTGCGTGCGTTCTTGGGGCGCTCCTCATTCCCGGCCATTCCGAAGATACCGGCCGCCGGGCCTGACGGAGCCCCTGCAACCGGTCCAACCGGTCCAATAGGTCCAACAGGCCCTGCAACCTGCGCTTGCAACAGAGCCACTTGGCCGGCGGCAAGGATTCCCATGCCCATCAGAACAAAGGAGATTCGGATGTGAGCGTGGAGAGGGAATGGGCGTGAGCGTGGGAAGTTCATGGTAGGTTGGCTGTTTCCCCGTTGCGGAAGGAGGCATGGACCCGGCCCTTGAAAGTGCCAGATCGTGCGAGGGTGTCAAACTCCGCGCCCTGTCCGATGATCTCGAAATCCTCCCTGCGGATTGTCGTCTCCGTGTCGGCGACAAGCACCTTGGACTCCATGTCGAGGATACTATGGGGGATCTCCACGATAATGGTCTTCTCCTCCTTCTCATTGAACTCGATCTTCAGCTTCCCAAATTCGACCTGCTTCTCGTCCAGTTTGCGGGCCGTCTCGGCGATCAGGTTCATGGTCAGCTTGCCGTTCTCGTCGTACTGGGGGATCTTGATCCCCTTGACCGGCTCACCCACCGGGATGGGGAGATCGATTTTCTGGCCCTGTCCCTTCACTTTGGCGGCAACGGGTGAAGGTGCGGTGGTGTTGCTGCCCAGGAATGCTGAATCCGGCGCAGCGACCAGGATTCCTGTCACCGACAGGAGCAGAACAACCGGCACAAAGCGGAAAAACTTGGGATCAGACAAGCGCACGGCGGATCGCGATAAGGGATTTGAGAACGGCCGGGAGATGCGCGTGGGAAATCTGGTTCGGCCCGTCCGAAGGGGCCTTGGCGGGATTCTCATGGGTCTCGATAAAGATCCCATCCACCCCAGCGGCCATGGCGGCACGTGCCAGCACGGGAGCCAAATGCCCGTCACCCGTCGTATGGCCGCCGCCGCCGCCCGGACGCTGGACGGAGTGCGTGGCGTCGAAGATCACGGGGAAGCCCTGCTCCCGGATCCAGTAGAGAGAGCGCATGTCGGCGACCAGGTTATTATAGCCGAAGGTCGTGCCGCGCTCGGTGAAACAGAAGTGCTTGCATCCCGCCGCCTTCAGCTTGCCGGCGATCGGGGCTAGATCCCATGGGGCAAGGAACTGTCCTTTCTTCACATTCACGGCTCGTCCAGCAGAGACCGCCGCCCTTGCAGCCGCCTCGATCAAGTCGGTCTGACGGCAGAGAAATGCGGGGATCTGAAGCAGATCGATGAAGTCGGCCGCGATCTCCGCCTCCTCGGGAGTATGGATGTCGGTGGTTATAGGCACCCCGATCGCCTCACCAGCCTCAGCAAGCATCCGGCAGCCATCGAGAACCCCGACCCCGCGGTAGGAAGAGCCGGAGGTGCGGTTAGCCTTGTCATAGGAGGCCTTGAAGATGAACTGCACGCCGAGATCATCACAGATCGCCTTGATTATCCGCGCTGAACGCAGAAGCGGCTTCTCCCCCTCGATCACGCAGGGACCGAGAATGAAGAGCGGCTCCTTGCCACCAAGGGTCACGGAACCGATGGAGATCTCTTTTCCGGGGGATTTGGTAGTTTTGGCAGGAGTCTTTTTCCGGGATGGCATGGATTTTTGACCTTATCCCCTGTAAGGCATGCTGGTCACGAGGATTGTGCAGGATAGTTCCCTAAGGAACCGCTGACGAGGGCGCTTTTTTTCAATGGACTTGCGCCCATTGCATCATCCGCTGGGCATCGTCGAAGATATACCGAGCACGACTTCCGAGCTGGACCAGAATGAAGTCTCGCCCCCCCTTGCTATAACTGGTGATAAGACACTTGCCTGCTGATTCGGTAAACCCGGTCTTCATCCCATTGCAGTAGGGATCGTGCAGAAGGAGCTTGTTCGTGGGGTCGAGATTGCAGAGCCGGCCACTAGCATAGCGGAAGCAGTAGGACCTCATCGCCATGGCATCGCGAAGGTCCGGATTGCGATAGGCCCGGAAGGCGATGCGCGCCATATCTCGCGCCGTCGAGTGCTGTGAGGCTGGCAGTCCGTGAGGATTCACGAAATGGGAACAAGTGGCCCCGCAGCGGACGGCCAAGCCATTCATCTCCCCGGCAAAGCCACCAAGGCTTCCGGCATGAGAACGGGCGAGCGCGGCGGCGCAATCGTTCGCGCTATGGACCAGCATGGCACTCAGGAGCTGACGGCGCGGATAGCTCTCACCAGCCCGGATCCCGACCTTTGTCGGCTCTACCGCCGCATCCTCTCGGGCGATGCGAACCGGTGCGTCGAGCGGATCCTGTTCGGCGACAATCAGGGCCGTCACGAGCTTCTGAGTGCTGGCGACCTGACGCAGTTCATCGGCATTCTTCTGGTAGAGCGTCCGGCCGGTCCGGGCATCGATGAGAATCGCCGAGACGGCATGGATCGGCGGGGCATCCGCGGGCCAGAGTGATCGGGCGGCATCAGGGGCGACCACAACAGGTTGGCTCGAAGCAGGCCTGCTCTCTGATTGTTGGGGTTGTTGAGCATCATCCAGGGCACATCCGGAAAGCAAAATGAAAAGCAGGGGCAAAAATCGGCGTCGTGACATCACTCTTCCGTAACTGCAAAATCGGCACGGGCAAGTCAAACTATCAAAACTATCCCTTTCCTACTCTTCCGGACTTGACCGGAAGCCCGGCACAGACCGAACTGCTGCTTGTTTTCCTTTCATGAATTTTCCGATTCCTAAAAATTCTCTGCTGAAGGTCTCATTCTACCTTCTGATCGCGATTGTGGCGATTGCAGGATCTTTCCTGCTGGATGATCCCGTCTCCAAATTGGTGCAGGCTTCCCATCACGGTCACTGGAAACACAAACCCGTAGCGGAGCTGCTGAGTCGCTACGGAGACTGGCCAGAGCTGATGGTGCTTGGAGGCATTGGTTTCCTAGTGGCCTGGCGTCTGCGCAATGTCCGTTGGCAGCGCATGATCCTCGCGGCAATGATTGCCTCCACGCTAGCGGGCATGACGATAAATCTCTCACGTCTGACCACCGGCAGAACCCGCCCCAGGGCTGTTGCGGAACAGGGATGGTATGGACCTAAAAACGGTGAGAAATGGCTGATCGGCGAAGCCGACTTCAACAGCTTCCCCTCGGGCCACACGGCTACCGCCTTCGGCTTCGCGGGAGTTTTCCTTTTTGCTGCCCCAGAGTGGGGCTTGCTAGCCATCGTTGTGGCATCTGCCGTTGCGATCTCCCGCATTCTGCTCGGCGCCCACCACCCATCGGATGTGATCACCGCCGCAACCGTGGCCTTGGGGATCGCCTGGCTGGTATGGGAATTCCTCGGCCGCCGGGGCCGGGTTGATTTTGGGGATAGGGGATAGGTTATCGGATCTCGGGAATAGGCCCTTGGGTGATCCGGGGGGCAAATTAACCCAAAGATTGCATGAGGAACACGATCACCGATGGGTGAAGAAGTTGAAGATTTTTACAGGGATCCGTAACGGATGCGGAGCAACGGCCGGGCCAGCCAAGGGGATAAAAGGGATGTTTAAAACCGAGTCCTTGGTTTCGTGGGCGAACCGAGGATGATTTTCAGATTGTCCGACTCAGCTCGATGCCAAGAACGCGGCCCACGGCACTCGGGAATAGCAGACCGAGGCAGCCGAGCACTGCGGTCACAATGGCTCCGCAGTTGGGCAATAGCATCATTTTGGAGACAACCCTTTCAAGGCTCTAACGACAGAACTGTCCGCCGCGGGCGGCCAGTGACATCCGAATTCGAAACTGACGCGGCCCGCCCGCATTCGGTCCAGTGATCTTGTTCGGCAGCATCACGCTCATCCTGCGGGATGAATGGTGAACACGATGCCGGCCTCCGTGCAAATCTTCTTCAAATCGTCCAGATGACCTGCCAGCGCCTCAGACTCCCCATCGCACGTAGGCCAGCAATCCAAGGTCGAACCACGCGGCAAACCTTTGAAAAGCTTCTTCAACGTCTCAGGACTCAGGCACACGGTCTCGCCACCACGAATGGCGCTCGTGCCGCCGAAGATGAACACCCATTCAGGGCGCTCAGGCTTCGACTCATAAACACGCCCAACCGAGAGTGAATACTTGTTTGTCGGAACTGCGTCGGCTGCCAGAACCAACGACGCAAACGTAATGAACAGGAAACCGATGATCCTTTTCATGTCTATTTGACGGTGAATGTGACGGAACGCTCCGCTGTCGCCGAACGTGGAGATGCGCTGCCGACCACTGGAAGCGGCGCATGGCTTTGGCATGATTGTAATTTAATCATTCTTGGCCTCCCTTGAAACAGCCGCGCTGTGGACGGTTAGCTCCTTCGTCTTGTACTGCAATTTTTGGTTTAAGTTGTATGAGTAGAAATCGCGATCGGCTTACCCTCCGGTAGCCGTTTCAATGATCACACCATCAGCAAAGTGGTAAATACATAATGCACTCATAATTCCGAGTGTAGTACTGTTAAAATAGTAGACATAGGCAGCGCCTTTTCGTGGAACTCCATTGCAATATTCTGATGAAATCCTTGTTAGCTTCATTTTCGAATAATCTTGTTTTGTTTTTCCCGCAATGAACTTCTGGATGTGGTCTATGGAAGTTAAGATTGATAAATCTGGCTGACTAGACGGAACCGAAGCGTCCTTTGCCTCAACAAGAATTGTCGACATCAGATAAGCGGATAAAATCGCAAATATGATGGTTTTCATTTTATCGCAGAACGTCCCACATCACCTATCCCGGACCGCTGGCGCGACGGATGCCAGCGCAGTGAAGCGGAGCCAGCATCCGGCGTGACGGTGGGTAGGGATTAGGTGCATGCGCTCGTTAGCTTTCTCTTTTGTATTCAAGGGTTCCTTTGCCTTTTAGTGGTTCAGACTGAAAGATCTTCTTTCCGTCTTCAAGAATAGTAAGAGTGACATCCGTATCATCCTCAGCGCTCGTGACCGTTACTTCCTCAAAAAACTGTCCCATGAAATTTGATGATGGCGACTTGAATATGCGCTCTTGATCAACTCCGCTGGCATTCCACTTCGCCTTTATCTGAACCTTGTTCTGCCCTCGCCCCATGACCATGAAAGTGATGGTCTTATCAGGAGGGCCGCTCCATCCCAGGTCGGTGCTTTTGCTGGAAATGAGAAAATACTTTCCGTCAATCACAGCATACGGTGCACTTGTAGAGTTCATCCCATTGCCCGCGTCTTTATATTTGGTCTGGATAAGTCCAATTGGCGTATATGTCGGCTCGATTTTCTTGCCCCGCTGGATAAACACGGTCGAAAAATCCGCTGGCAGGGGTACGAGGGTAATTGAATCGATCTCCTTGTCTGTGAATATCATCTGTTGGACTTGGGTAGCTTGTTGTTTGTCTGCTTCACTCATGCCTTCGGAATAAGTGAGGGGGTTGAGCTTCTCGGCGCTTCTTTCTTGCATCGCCGTGCGGTAGGCTGCAATGAATTCCTCTGGAGAAGTCGGTTGTGCCAGAAGGGCAATAGGGAAAATGCCGAGTGAAATTGCGATGATGCGTGTTAGGTTTATCATATTGTTTTGCTAACGTCCCCGATCACCGGCTCCTGCCCGTGACGCGGGTAAGTGTTCGGTGGATCGCATTGTTCGAATGTATTTGTTATTTGAAAAGCCAAGCAACTGTCGCAAAGCAAATTCCGAAAATCATAAAAGACATCCCAAAAGCAAAAAGAATAAAACTACGCTTCGATAAGCCGGGCTCCAGGACCGATGTGGACATCACTGAGGGATCGTAGAATACTTTGATATCTTTCCCTTTTGGATACTTCTTTACAAATCGCTCAGCAAATCCCCGTCCTGCTGAAACGCTCTTCATGCCAAAGGCAACTATATCTCCCTCGTATTGTTGTCCTTGGATAAAATATGAGTATTTGATTCCGGGAGAATAGGATGAGCCACGTTTACTGCCGGAGCGACGCTCGACTTCCGAGTATATAACAGTCCCATTTGTATGAGGCCAACTTCTACTGTCGTAGGCGTGAACAATATTGCGAACTCCAAATCCTGCCATGATTCCACCGGCAAGAATGAAAACTGCAAAAAATAGGGAAATAATAGGCATATTTATTCCGAACGCTCGAAGTCAGCCGCCGAGCGCAGCGAGGTTGGCTGGTCTGATTTTGTTCGGATTGTTTCCTTTTGAGGCTCTCCAAAGTCAGAATCGCTTTGGTTGAAAGAATGCTTCTCGAATCCAAGTATATAACAGCAATAGCAAGAGGGCAGTCTGGATGCCGACTCCAAGAAAATAAAAAAGTCCGGCTAACGCAGTTGTCGAGGCCAAAGCTTGCACAGTTATAGCAGTAACAACAAAAGTTAAAACAAAAGCCGCCAAGATGATCCATACTGTGATACTCGCGATAGATGAACTCCTACACTTTGACATTCCGGGGAGCATAAAAAACAGTGCGAAGGATGGTGCTAAAATAATTGCGAACAAAATGTTGAAGTAGCGGCTGACCATATCCCATGAAAAGGGCCTGTCCAAATCACCTGTTGACCAAATCAGAAGCAGAAAACTAAAAAAAACGATCCCTAGCGCTGTGATTCGTGGAAATCTGAGCAAGTGCATTGGGAAGTATTCTTTTCCTAACGCTCAAGATGAGCTACCGAGGCACGCGTGCCAGCGCGGGACTCGGTTAGCTCCATCGTATTGTTCGACTTCATTTCTCTGTGGCCAATCGCTTGAGGGAACGCGCCATCCAAGGACTCGGATGCTGCACTCCAAACCAAAAGTCTGCCGTGACCCACGCAGGAGTGTTCGGTGTGGCACTCTTCAAGAAGAGAGTGCACTCGCCATCCTTCTTAATCAATGGATGCTTGTCTTTAGCATCCATCTCGAAACGCATGATGTTGACCTTGAGAACTTGGTCCTTCAGCTTGCCGTCGCCCTTGAGAACATCCTGAACGCGAAACTCACAAATGTAATTGGGAACGCCCGACTCGGAAATGATGCCAATCGGCTCGGACGTGATCTTGCCCATCACCACGAGGTCTGACTTGGACAGGAAAGACTTCAGAGTATCGTCACCGGAGTCGCCACGAGCCGGTAAGACTGCGAGGAGCGAGGCAAAGAGGGCGAGGAGTTTCATGATGTTTCCGCCGAACATATTTAGGGACAACGTGTCATTCTATTGCATTAATGGAAGAGATTTGTTTTGGATGGGGCATCTTCATAGGCGCCCCGTCAAATCGCGGAGAGTCATTTTTCATTCCATCGTAATTTCTGCCTTCCGATTACTCTTTGAACCGAACGAGGGAGCAAACTTCCATCGGGGCGAGTTGATCACGGCCGCCAAGACCCTCCAGCTCCACGACGAAAAGCGTCCTCAGGACATTCGCCCCGAGCTGCCGCAGCAGGTGAAGCGCCGCACGGGCCGTTCCCCCGGTGGCAAGCAGGTCATCCACGAGGATGACGGGTTCACCGGGAAGGATGCTGTCGCAGTGGATCTCGAATTCGGCGGAACCGTATTCGAGATCGTAGGCATGGGAGATGGTGCGGAAGGGGAGCTTCCCCTTCTTACGGACGGGAACGAATCCCGCGCCGATCCTGTAGGCCAGGGCGGCACCGAAGATGAACCCCCGCGCATCGAGGCCGACAACCTTTGTAGGTGCAAGATCCACGCACTCTGCAGCAAGGAGATCGATTGAGGCGTGAAAAAGCGACGCGCTCTCGAGCACGGGTGAGATGTCGCGAAAGAGAATGCCCGGCTTTGGAAAGTCGGGGATCGAGCGGATCGCGCTTCGGAGATCGTCGGCTTGCATTCGCAGGTTGATAGAGAATTCCTAGTCCCCGAAACTGATTCCCAAGGCGCGGGCTGTCCCCACGAGTTGGCAGTCCGGAGAAACCTTCTTGAGATGATGAACCGCCTCAGCGATCGGCACGTCGAGCACCTCGTAATTCTGGTAACTCACCATGGTTCCGAAACGTTCCTCCCGGGCTAGCTGGACAGCCTTCACGCCAAAGCTAATGCCCAAGATACGGTCCAATGTCGTGGGGTCGCCACCACGCTGCAGATGGCCGAGCACGCAGACGCGGGTCTCCTTTTTACTGCGCGCCTCGACTTCCTGGGCAAGCATTTCCCCGATACCGCCGAGTCTCCATTCGCCGCTGGCGGACTGCTTGCGAAACTGCTGGCCATGCGAGGTGCGCGCCCCTTCGGCCACCACGATCATGGTACTCTTGAATCCAGCTTCATCGCGTTTCTGAACCACCTCGGCGACTTTCTCCAGAGAGAAGGGGATCTCCGGGATCAGGATGACGTCGGCGGCTCCCGCGAGGCCTCCCCAGAGAGCGATCCATCCGGCATGGCGCCCCATCACCTGGACGACGATGGCACGCTTGTGGCTAGCTGCCGTGGTGTGAAGTCGGTCGAGCGCGTCGGTGACGCAAGCCACGGCGGAGTCGAAGCCGAAGGTCATCGCCGTGGCCTCGAGATCGTTGTCGATCGTTTTTGGCACGCCGATCATGGGGAAGCCGGCACGGTAGAGCTGCAAGGCCGTGCTCATCGAGCCGTCCCCACCGATGGCAATGATGGCCGAGAGATCCAGCTCGCGGCAGGTCTTGGAAGCCTTGGCGATCACCTCCTCGGGAATCATGGACCGCTCGCCCCCGGCAATCTTGGAAGTGAAATGTCCCTTGTTGGTGGTACCGAGGATCGTTCCTCCCACCTGCATGATTCCGGCCGTGTTCTCGCGATTCAGCACCATGGTATCTCCCCCTTCGACCAGCATCCCCTCGAAGCCGTCACGGAAACCGAGAACCTCCCAGCCCAACTCCGTGGCTGCGGAATAGACTCCGCGCAGGACCGCGTTCAGGCCGGGACAGTCGCCCCCGCTGGTGAGGACGCCGATGCGCTTGGAAGACATCGGCGTTAGAGGCAGTTGGAAGACTTGGCCGGACGGCCCTTAACGGCCCAGTCGTTGTAGAGTGCCCAGCCGTGCTGGATAAGGCCCAGCCCTTCCTGCTCGCGATTCGTCCCACCCAGCAGAACGACGATAATACGGCGGGGAGTCGTCAGGATGGTGTCACCCTGATGAACCACGTCGGGTGTATGCTCGGAAGTCAGGATGATGCAGTCGCCGGCACTCGAGGTGCGGCCGGTCTTCACCCCGTCGATGTGGTCGGTGCCGAGGAGCTTGTTGGTGTTGGCGATCTGAAAGGCGAGATTTGTTGCGCCGCGCTGGATATGGATCTCGCGTGAGGTCTGGGAGACATAGAACGCGAGACCCGATTTGGAATAGCCGTAGCGGGTGAGCCGGGCCAGATCAGCGGCGGTGGAGTAGGGACGAGCTTGGCCCTCGGGTGTATCCAGACCGTGGGGATTAAGGAAGAGGGTGTGCCGCATCCCAAGCTGACGGGCGAGGGCATTCATGTTGGCCACGGTGTTGCCCGCGGGATCAAGGCCGGTGGGGTTAGGCAGGTTACGTCCGATATGATCGGCCAGCGTGACGGCCGCCACGTTGTCGGAAGCCAGCAGACAGCAATAGAGTAGATCGCGGAGCGTCAGTACATCTCCGGCCTGGAGACCGAGAGGATTGATCCCGCCGGTGGAAGTGATGGCCTGCTCGGGAACAATGGCAGTTTCATCCAGGTTCCCTTTCTTGATCTGGGACCAGTCGATGGTCACCATCGCAAGCGCCAGTTTCGTCAGGCTGGCGGTGGGCAGCTTCCTGTTCTCAGCGATACCTTCGAGTACACGACCGGTCTGATTGTCGACGATAATCGAGCTCTCAGCGCGGAGAACGCCGACCATCATGGCCATGAGAAGAATGAGTCGTAGCGCTTGCATGAAGTAAGAACTGTAGCAGGTCAGAGAAATTTTCAAACCCCGATGTCATGCGGTTTCCTAGGAGATCTAAGTCCCACGGGTGTTGCCGAAGAGCTCAATGTGAATTCGCGGCGCAAAACGGAATCCATGTTCGAGACACATCTCGGCAAGCAATGGCCCTTTCTGACGCAGGGTCTCGACATCGGTTCCCTGAGGCATGAGCAGGACACGATCCCGAGTGAATCCGGGAACAGCGCCCACCTCATTGAGCAACTCCTCGATTTCTGGGAGATCCTCGACTTGAGAAACCACGAACTTCAGCTGGCACGGACCGGCCTCCAACCACTTGCGGATCACATCCGGCTGGAGTCTGGTCTTCTCATGGCGCTCTTTCCAAGGACCAGCGACTTCCGCATCAGGAGTGGAGTTAGCAAGCTTGGGACTCAAAGAGCCTAAATCAAATACCACTCCCATTCCGTCGACATCGGGAGGAATTGTCGCCGCAGTCTCAATTGTGATGTGCTTACCCTCAGCGCGGAGTGCTGCGGCCAACTCCCGGATGCCGGATGCCACCATCGGCTCCCCGCCAGTGAGCACGACATGCTGGCAGTCGTAGCCTCGAACCTGCCGAAGGATCTCCTCCAAGCTCATCTCCTCACCCTCGGGATTCCACGAGGCATACGGGGTATCACACCAGCGACAGCGCAGATTGCAGCCGGAGGTGCGCACAAAGACGGAGGGGACACCCAGCAGTAAGCCCTCTCCCTGGATCGAGTGGAAGATCTCCGAGATTCTCATAGATGCGAGGGTTTTGGCGGAAGCGGTTCCGTGGAAGCATAAATTGTCGGATCCGGAACTCCGGCCAGCAGGAAAGCCTCGCGTCGTTCGACGCAGGTGCCACAGGTGCCGCAGTGCACCTCATTGCCCTTGTAGCAGGACCAGGTATGGGAGAAGTCGACACCGAGTTCCGCTCCCTGCCGTACGATCCCCGCCTTGTCCTTGGCAATGAAGGGTCTGAGCAGCTCAATCCGTGCATAGGTTCCCTCGCGGATCGCCCGTGCCATAGGCTCCATGAACGACTCCCGGCAATCAGGGTAGATGGCATGGTCCCCGGAATGGGCCGCAATGACGACCCCCTCCGCTCCCCGACTCTCGGCAAATCCGGCGGCGATCGCGAGCATAATGCCGTTGCGAAAAGGGACAACCGTACTCTTCATCGATTCCTCCTCGTAGTGACCGTCCGGTATGGTACCGCCGCCACTCAGGAGATCGGACCGGAATTCCCCCGCGACGAATCCGAGGGGTGCGATGCGATGAGAAATGCCGAGCAGGTTGCATTGCCACGCAGCCATTGGGAGCTCACGGGCGTGATGTTTCGCCCCGTAGTCAAAACTGAGAGCGGCCACCACCTCGTGAGCGCGAAGCGCATCATGCAGGGCCGTGATGGAATCGAGTCCGCCACTCACCAGGACAACGACCTTCACCGGCGCCCTGTCTTCGCTTTCGAGCCTTCGTAGGTCGCCTCGACACGGATGCCGATGCCGCCCCGCGGAAAGAAATCCCCGATCACCTTGGCCCGACGTGGCGAGATCGCCTGGACGATGTCATCCAAGATCCTGTTAGTGATTCCTTCAGCAAAGACCGCCTGGTTGCGGTAGGCGCCGAGGTACTGCTTGAGCGATTTGCTCTCGATACAGCGCCGATCAGGAGTGTAGCGGATGATGATCTCGGCAAAATCCGGCTGGCCCGTGACGGGACAATGGGAGGTGAATTCCTGCGTGGAGAACGTCACCTCGTAATCCCGCTTGGAAGGGCTTTCAAAGGTTTCCAGAACGGCCTCTTCCGGTGAAGAAAGCTGCTGGAGGGGGCCGCCTCCCAGGAGGGTCAGGTTCCGGGTGTCCGACTGCGGTTTGGATTGTTTTTTGCCCATGGCACGATGCTTTCCGAGCGGGCGGCATCCGCCAAGCCAGAAGTCTTGACCATTGGTCTCCACCATGGGTCTTCTCCTTTGATATCCGCCTTTGGGGATGTCTTGTGAATAAGTTGTGTGTAGTGGCTTCATCTGGTCCTCGGAAATCCGTGGAACAGATCGCTTCGATCAGATCATCAAGCGGCTTTTACCTCTTCGAATCTCTCTTCATGCCGTGGAACATTCTCTGATCACGGCCTGATCAGCGGTTTTTCCATGGCGATTCCGTAACATGGCATCAAATCAGGCTCTACGGGCAATCAGCTCATGAAACCCAGAGGAGAACCTCTGTGAATAACCTGAGCTATCTTATCAAGAACACAGAAAAGATGCCCTTAAACCAGCGCCGTCAGTAGCTTGACATGGAGGCCATCGAAGGCGCCGTTGCTCAAGACCACAAGCACATCCCCCTTCTGGAGCTGGGGACGGAGTTTCTCAATAATCCGGTCAGCTGAAGGCTCATGGAAGGCGGGCTTCCCTAGTTGCTGCAGATCGGCGACCAGGCGCTCTGCATCAAGCCGCTCCGTGGATTCCAATTCGGCCGCACGGTTCACCTCGCCGATGACCACGCCATGCGCGGCGGCAAAAGCCCTGGGAAACTCCTCCTGAAAGATGGCGCGTCGTGTCGTGTTCGAGCGCGGCTCGAAGAGAGCCCACAGGCGCGATCCTGCATACTGGCGAGCAAGCCCCTCGAGGGTCTGACGAATGGCCGTGGGATGATGGCCGAAGTCATCGATGATGGTAATGCCGCCGACCACGCCGCGCACTTCCTGACGTCGCTTGATCCCCTGAAATGCGAGCAGGGCCTCACGGATCAACTTCGTGGGAACTCCGTAGAAGTGTGCCGCAGAGACAGCCATCGCGGCATTGCGGATATTGAACTCCCCTGACATGGGAATCTCGAACTTCTCGCCGAAGAGTTCAAAGCCACTGCGTCCATCCTTCTGCCACGGATGCAGGATGCGGTTCCCGGCGTTTTCTGAAAACCCGACCTCGACGATCGGTGCCTGGCACTTCTGCGACACATCGATGCAGTTCTGATCATCGCCATTGATCAAGACCAGGCCTTCCGAAGGGACCACGTTGAGAAGCCTGCGGAAACTCAGTTTTATCGCCTCCAGATTCTCGAAGATGTCGGCGTGGTCGAACTCGATGTTGTTCACCACGACCAACTCCGGAAGGTAGTGGAGGAACTTCGAGCGCTTGTCGAAAAAGGCGGTGTCGTATTCATCCCCCTCGATCACGAAATGCCGGGAGTTGGAAGGATCCCGGAGACAGGCCCCTTGGCCAAGATTTGCGGGCAAGCCTCCGATCAGGTAGGAGGGATTCAGTCCCGCATATTCCATGATCCAGGCCGCGATCGATGTCGTAGTGGTCTTTCCGTGGGTGCCGGTGACGACGATATTGTGGCGACCGCGGAGGAAATGGGAGCGGAGCACTTCGGGCAGGGAGACGTAGTTCAGCTTGCGGTTGAGGACTGCCTCGACCTCGGGATTGCCACGCGAGATGGCGTTGCCGATAACGATAAGCGTCTCCTCCTTGGGAAGGTTCTCCGGACGGAATCCGGCAGAAACATCGATCCCGCGCTCGGCCAGAAAGTCGCTCATCGGCGGATAGGCCTGGTTGTCGGAGCCCGTCACGATCCAGCCTTGTTCCTTCATGCCGACGGCAACTGCGCCCATTGCGGTGCCGCAGATACCGAGGAAGTGGACTCGGCGCGTTGCGGGGGTCATAGCCCGTTAACCTCCAGAGGATAGAGCTTACGGTACTCAATGGCCTGCAGGCCGATGATCGCGGCAACTGCGGCGATGTCCTCGCTCAGAGTTCCGCGCGAGAGTTCCGCGGCAGGCCGTGAGAGGCCGGTCACGATCTGGCCGTAGACCTTGGCACCGGAGAGGTATTGGACCAGCTTGGCGGCGATGTTGCCGGAGTTCAGATCGGGGAAAATCAGGACATTGGCTTTTCCGGCTACCAGACTGTCGGGCAGTTTGATCTGCGCGACAGCGGGCACGATCGCCGTGTCCCCCTGCAGTTCTCCATCGATCTCCATCGGATAATCCAACCCGGCGGCTCCTCCGACGCGCACCGCGAGCTCCTTGGCCAGCGCGGCGGCAGCTGACATCTTGGTCGCTGAGGCGTGGGACGAGCTGCCATGTGTGGAAAAGCTGAGGAAAGCGATGCGCGGAGTCGTTCCAAAAACCTGCCTAGCCAGAAGGCCCGTCTGCACACCGATCGAGGCGAGCTGATCCACCGTCGGCTCGGGCACCACGCCGCAGTCGGCGAAGAAGAGTACCCCCTCATCGCCGAACTCGTGCCGCGGCACCTCGATGATCATCGCGCCCGATACAACCGGCGCGTGGGGCAGGGGCTTGATGAGCTGCAACAGGGGGCGGAAGAGCGAAGCAGAGTACGATCCCACCCCGCCCACCAAGCCGTCCACCAGCCCATGCTGCAACATCATGCAGGCAAAGTAATTCGGGGTGATCAGCAAATTGCGCAGATCCCCCTCGGCCATTCCATTGTAACGTTCCAGCACCGCCGCCATCTTCAAGAAACGCGGCATCTCCGAGGAGGTCTCCGGATCCACGATGGCCACCTTTTCCAGCGAGACGTGATGGGAGGCCGCTAACTGCTGGATCTCGTCGCGCTTGCCGATAAGCACCGCCACACCAAGCCCCTGGTCGTTGAACATTCGAGCCGCCCGAATAACGCGGGGATCGTTTCCGTCCGGGAAGACGATCCTCTTCGGATGACGGCGAAGTTTTGCGTAAACAGATTGGAGAAACGACATCTGTCCATAAGGGTGGAAAAGATCCGCCTGATAGACAAGGATGTTCCCAGTCGCTGGGCCCCTCATGCCGAACCAATTATTTTCTTTCAGGTTTCAAGCTTCAGGTCACATCCTCTAAAAAATGATCACCAAACTCCTCCACACCCGCTATCGCGTTCAGGAACTTGAGAAGACGGTTTCTTTTTACCGCGACGTCCTCGGGTTGCAGGAAGTCCGCCGGAGCGAGAGCGGACGCGGTTCTAAGCTGGTCTTTCTGAAAGCCCCCGGAAGCACCGAGGAAATCGAGATCTGCGAATATAACGCCAGCGGCCCCGTGGTGGTCGGGCCGGACCTCACCCATCTCGCCTTCGAGGTCACGGATCTGGAGGCCTTTGCCAAGGAGGCCGCAGCCAAGGGCTACCCGCTCAGTGACGGGCCCCATCACACCTCCTCAGGCTCGATCATCGCCTTCATCGACGCCCCTGAGGGTTACGAAGTGGAGCTGATCCAGCATGCCCGTTAGGGAAGAGAAAGGTAATCCTTAGGATTTTTTCCTTCAGCCTTTAGCCTTTAGCCTTCACCCTTTTCACATGATCCCTGAACCCAAAAAAGTCGTCGCTAACTCCACGAAGTTCCTCGGGGAGTTTAAGGAATTCATCAGTCGCGGGAATGTCGTCGATCTGGCGATCGGCGTTATCATGGGAGCCGCCTTCGGCAAGATCGTCGCCGCCCTGGTCAGCGACATTATCATGCCCCCGATCGGACTGGTCCTGAAGGGCATTGACTTCAAGGACCTCTATCTTCCCCTTAACGGCAAACACTACGCCACATTTGCCGATGCCCAGAAAGATGGGGCTGCTATCCTAGCCTACGGGAGCTTCATCAACACGGTGATCGAGTTTGTGATCATCAGCGCCTGTGTATTCGCTCTTGTGAAGGCCATCAACACGCTGAAAAGAACCGAATCCGCAGCCGCAAATCCGACGAAAACAGAAGAGCTCCTAACCGAAATCCGCGACTCCTTGAAAAAGTAGCCCCAGCTTAATGAAGCGGCTCCTGGCATTTTTAGCCGCGATTTTTATTGCTGCGACACCTGCCTATGCCAGGTCGAAATCCAAGGCCTCGAATCCGACTTCCAAATCCACACCAGACCCCACAAAGGACCCGATCGTTAAACGGATCCTCAGTGATCTGCAGCCATCACATCCGCACATGACGGCCAAAGAAGTGGTCCAGACCAGCAATGCAGACATCCGGAAGATGTATGTTGCCATGTATTCCAAGCAGGGCTTGAAGTTGATAGAGGCCAAGGAAAAGGCGTCTGAAATTCCGCTAAAAAACTGATTTCGGTATCCATCACAACAAGTCGCTGTGATTTTGATGGGCGCACAAGGGCCGAAAACCGAAGCGCTCTATGGAAAATAGCGCGCGCGCTGAGAACACAGTCCGGCGCCAAAAGCACGCGCCTTAGAGCGGGTGAGGGGGCGTAGCATTCCGACAGAGAAATAGAGCATTGATAGTTCTTGTGAGTATTTTCACTCATGTTACTGAGTAATTTGTATGATTCGCCAATTCATCCACGATACCCTCCTAGAAAGACTGTCCGAGAAAAGGCGCTTCATCCAGGTGCTGGCAGGTCCTCGACAGGTTGGGAAGACCACACTGGCAAGGCAGGTCATGGAGAAGCTCGATTTGCCCTCCCATTACGCCTCTGCGGATGAACCTGCGCTGAAGGGATCCGCGTGGCTTGCCCAACAGTGGGAAATAGGGCGTCTGATGGCTAGAAATGGCTATGCCTTGCTGATCCTGGATGAAGTCCAGAAGGTGCAGGGATGGTCGGAATCGGTCAAATCGCTCTGGGATGCCGATACCCATAACAAGGTGCGCCTGCGCGTGGTGCTCCTTGGTTCCTCCCCTTTGCTCATCCAAAGCGGACTGACAGAGAGTCTTGCCGGAAGGTTCGAGGTCATTGCAGCTCCCCATTGGTCGTTTTCTGAAATACATCAGGCGTTCCGATGGGGAGTGGAGCAGTTCGTCTACTACGGCTCATATCCCGGAGCCGCCCCCTTGATCTCCCAACCGGATCGCTGGCGCAGATACATTCTGGATTCGCTGGTAGAGACGAGCATCTCACGAGACATCCTGCTGATGACAAGGGTGGACAAACCGGCCCTCCTTCGGCGGGTCTTTCAACTGGCCTGCGATTACTCAGGGCAGATCCTTTCCTACCAGAAGATGCTCGGTCAATTGACCGATGCCGGAAACACCGTGACGCTGGCTCATTACCTCCAGCTTCTCCAAGGAGCAGGCATGGTCGCCGGCCTCTCAAAATTCTCGCATGGAAAAGTTCGTCAGCGGGGTTCGAGCCCCAAACTCCAGGTGCTCAATACCGCACTCATGACCGTCACCTCGGGCATGAACTTTGAGGAAACTAGAAAGGACGGTAATGCCTGGGGTCGTTTGGTAGAATCAGCTGTGGGGGCCCATCTGCTTGGCGACACGCTGGGCAAGGATATTGAAGTCACCTACTGGCGTGACAGAAACATGGAGGTGGACTTCGTGATTCAACAGGGAAGAAATATCGTCGCGATCGAGGTGAAGAGCGGGAAGCGGAGGGAAGCTCTCAACGGGATGGCCTCATTCCAGAAACAATTCACTCCGCTGCGCTCACTACTCGTGGGAGGTGACGGGATACCTTTGAAGGAATTTCTCTCCACGCCGGTCGATCAGTGGTTGAAAAAATAGTGCCCAACCGGAGCTACTCTAGGCTAGCTCGAGCCATTCCAACACTCACCGGGCCGGCAATATTTTCCTGACAAATCCTGACAAACTAAAGGTAAATCCAGGCAACTTCATACAAGTGCTGCCTTTTTACTGATTGCCCGTGGAGGCTGTATTTATGAGCTCAAAAGAGGCGTTTTGCCTCCGAGGAAAGTGGAGCGGGTGAAGGGAACACCGAGTGCCGGGAGGCACGGTGTAGATTGACTGAAGGTAAACCCTTTAGGGCGAGGGTCGTGGGAACGACCGAACCAAGCCGATGGGAAGCGGCGCGGTAGATCCTGCGACCGCAGGACCCTGAAAGGGCTGCACGGCTTGCCGGGAGGCAAGTGCTGTCAATCAATCGAACCCCACGTCATTTACTACTAGGCTCAACAAACCAAATAACGGGTTTGTCTTGGAGCGGGTGAAGGGAATCGAACCCTCGTCTCAGGCTTGGGAAGCCCACATTCTACCATTGAACCACACCCGCGTATAAATTAGTCCCAGGAATTGATGAGGACGTTTGTATTGCCAACTTTTGGCGTCGACCAGACTCCGATATGTTTTGTCAGGTTGGTAGTTCCAAAGCCACCACGCAGGTCGACGTTGGATTGAATATTTGAATAATTGGTGTCCAATGCCACCGAGTAAACATTTGTGGCACTGAAAGGATCGCAGAACCCCAATGAGTTGGTGCCTCCTTTCCCGTTTTTCCAAGCGTTAGCCTCTAGGAAAATCAGTCCGCGGGGGTTGTTCACTGTGTCATTCGCAGTGCAGAGAATGGATGCCAAGTTTGTTCCGACAGTTGTTCCTGTATTTGATGGCAACCGGCCGTACTCGGTCTCGTAAGCAGTGATCGCCGTGGCAATCTGCACAATCTGATTCTTGGCGGTTGTCTTCTTAGCCGAATTCATGGCCGACTGGCCTGCAGGGAAGAGAAGACCCATTAAGATCGCGATGATGGCGATCACAATAAGCAGTTCGATCAGGGTGAAGGCGGAGGCTTTTTTGCGGGATATCGCGGTAGCAATCGGGAGGAAGTTCATCTCGCTACTTTCTGCCGACTCTCTTCCCGTACAAGCATTTTCTTGTTTGCTCCGTGAAAGCACCCGAAGGTGAGGCGTGCCCAAGAACAGCCCGCGCTCCCCCAAGAAAGCGAAACATCCGCAACCTTCCGTCAAACCCGCATCCGGGAAGCCGCGGGGCGAAAGACCGGCCATGCCGCGACAGGAAAAGGCCCGAGTCGAGCAGGGATCCTCTCGCCAGCGTTCCGGCGAAAAACCTAGGAAGTCTGGCAAGCCTAGGAAGCAGGACGGAGCCAAGCGGCCACCATCATCCCGTTCATCGCAAAGAGGGGAGCGCTTGAACGAGCGCCTTGTCAACGATCTGATCCGCCTCCTAGAAGGGGAAGGAGAGCCTCTTCAGGCTCCGAAAATTGCCAGCGCCCTCCGGATGGATCGCGACGATCTCCCCCTTCTCGACCACACCCTGGCCGTTCTGGAGAGGGAGGGTCGTATCGTCCGTGTGCGCCAAGATCACTATATCCTGCCAGAGACCGCCGATCTCTTCACGGGCAAGCTGCAGATCCATGCCGGCGGATCAGGCCATGTGCTGGCAGACCAGGAGGGGGGCAAGGATCTCTTCATCTCCTCGGATAATCTCGGAACCGCGCTGAATGGCGACCGCGTCGTGGCCCGCCTTATTCAGGAACCCCGCTACCATGGCCGCCCACGCCGCGACGGACGCCAGGAGGGCCGCATCATCCGCGTCGTCGAGAGAGTCGGCGCTCCCATCGTCGGCACGCTGCAGAAGACGGCGAATTTCTACCATGTCGTCGCCGATGACCCGCGCTTTCCCCGCACTCTCTATGTCCCCACTCCCGAGGGGGCGAAAGTTGGTGAGAAAGTGGTCGCTCAGCTCGACCGCTGGGAGAACAGCCAGAGCAACCCCGAGGGACACATCGTCGAGGTGCTCGGGGCCGCCGACGCGCCGGGCGTCGACATGCTCTCGGTCATCCATAAGCACGGCCTGCCGCGCGAATTCCCCGCCCCTGTCAGCATTGAGGCGGAAAAGTTTGGGAGCGCCATCACGGCTCGCGATCTCGAGGGCCGTGAGGACCTTCGCAACCGCAGCATCATCACGATCGATCCGGACACAGCCCGTGATTTCGATGACGCCATCGAAGTCCAGCCCACTGATAACGGCTGGGATGTGGCCGTCCACATCGCCGACGTCTCCCATTATGTGAAGCACGGCACCGGCCTCGACAAGGAGGCCCGCACGCGGGGCAACAGCGTCTATATGGCAGACCGGGTCATCCCAATGCTTCCGGAAAACCTCTCCAACGGACTCTGTAGCCTTCGCCCCGACGAGGACCGCCTCGCCTTCAGTGTCTTCGCGCATATCAACCGGGACGGCAGTGTGGGCAAGGTCCGCTTCGGACGCTCGGTCATCCGGAGCTGCGCGCGCCTCACCTACCGGCAGGCGCTTGCCTTGCTCGAATCCCCCCCGACTGACGAAGTGAGCCGCCGTGTCCATGCGGCGTGGGACTGCTCCTCCACACTCCGGAAGAAGCGCTTTGCCGCCGGAGCCCTCGACCTGGAGATGCCCGAAGTGAAGGTCTGGCTGGATAAGGAGGGCCATCCCGTGAAGCTCGAACTTGTCGAGAACGATATCTCCCACCAGCTCATCGAGGAGCTCATGCTGCTGGCCAACGAGCAGGTCGCACGCCATCTCAAGAACAAGCGCCAGCCGAACATCTACCGCATCCACGAGAAACCCGAGCCCGAAAAGCTCGACGAGTACCGGGAGCTAGCCGCCACCTACGGCGTGAAGGCGGGCGATCTGAGCAATAGGGCCGAGCTACAAAAGCTGCTCGATGGTCTGAAGGGGAAACCTTACGCCAGCGCGCTAAAGATCGGTCTGCTCAAGAGCCTCAAGCGCGCACGCTACTCGCCCGATCCTCTGGGTCATTTTGGCCTCTCGAAGTCGGACTATAGCCACTTCACCAGCCCCATCCGCCGCTACGCCGATTTACTCACCCACCGCTCGCTCGCCCGCGACCTCGACCCGAAGCAGCACGGCCCCCTCTCCATCGATCTCGGCCCAGTCAGCGAGCACCTCTCCACGACCGAGCGCACCGCCGCCGACGCCGAGAAGGAATCGGTTCGGCTCAAGAAGCTGGAGTACTTCAGCAAGCTAGCCGAGGCGGCCACCGAGGGAGGCGTCGCCCCCTCCTTCGATGCCAGGGTGATCGAGGCCCGTAACTACGGCCTGCTGGTCGAACTGCCCGAGGCGATGATGACAGGCCTCGTGCCCGTCTCCTCGATGGACGACGATTTCTACATCTTCGACGGGCCCCGCTCCCGCCTTGTCGGGAAGAATTCCCGGAAAATCCTCAAGGCCGGTGACGAGTTCCGCGTCCAGGTAGCCCGCGTCGATAACTTCAAACAGCAGATCGACTTCAAGATCGCCAAGGAGCCCCGTGCAGGCAAAACCAAGAAGCCAGAGGCCCCCCGTGGAACCCATGGCGGCAAAGCCGACTTTATGGAAGGGCTCACTTGGTAAGGGGATCCCTTTTTACAAGGCTCGGGTTACCCACTTACAGCTGGCAAGTGACAGACATGGAGAAGAGTAGTGAAAAGGTGTGTTGAAAAAACGGTTGCTCCCTCAGGATTTTCTTCCGCAGACACCTCCGAGGACCTTTTCGACTTTTTTACGCTTCAACGCTTCCACCTACTCCCTTAAACTGACCGGATCGTGAGCACTCAAACCCACCACTCCCCCGCCCACCCCGTCTCCATTGCCCAGCTGGAGGAAATCTACCGCTCCCCATTCTTCGACCTGATCCAGCGCTCGCGCTCCGTCCAGCTCCAGAACTGGGACGAGGACAATGTCCAGCTCTGCACCCTGCTGAGCGTGAAGACCGGCGGCTGCAGTGAGGATTGTTCCTACTGCGCCCAGAGCTCCCGCTACAATACCGGTGTGAAGGCCGGAAAGCTGATGGGCTGCGACGAGATCCTGCCTCTAGCCAAACAGGCACGGGAAAGCGGCACGACCCGATTCTGCATGGGCGCCGCCTGGAAGGGTGTCAAGTCAGGCGACAGCCGCTTCGAGTCGATGCTCGAGACCGTCCGCGAGGTCAGCAAACTCGGCATGGAGGTCTGTGTCACACTCGGTCAGCTGGGAGATGAGGAAGCTCGCCAGCTCAAGGAAGCGGGAGTCACCGCTTATAATCACAACATCGACACCTCTCCGGAATTCTACCCGCAGATCGTCACCAGCCATACCTTCGACGACCGGCTCAACACCATCTCCTCCGTCCAGAAGGCCGGCATGGCCGTCTGCTGCGGTGGCATTATCGGGATGGGCGAGACCGAGCGTGACCGCTTGCGGATGCTGGAGGTCCTCTGCGGATTCAATCCCCCGCCCGAGAGCGTGCCGATCAACTGCCTCATGTCGATGCCCGGCACCCCGCTGGAGGATCAGCCTGTTGTTGATGTCTTCGAGCTCGTGCGCCTGATCGCCACCACCCGCATCATGCTGCCCAAGGCCCGCATCCGACTCTCTGCGGGACGCACCCGCCTCACCCGGGAGGGCCAGGCCCTCTGTTTCTTCGCCGGCGCGAACTCCGTTTTCTACGGTGACAAACTCTTGACGGCGGCCAACCCCGGAACCAATGAAGATCTTGACCTCCTTCGCGCCATCGACCTAGCTCCCATGGAGCAGGGAATGCCTGCGGCGGTCTGAGACTTTGCGCCCGTAGCTCATCGGATAGAGCAGGGGTTTTCTAAACCCTTGGTAGCAGGTTCGATTCCTGCCGGGCGCACCACGATTGCCTCACCATGGACTCCCCAGAAAAATCACCGCGCATCCTGATCATCCGCCGGGACAATATCGGGGACTTGGTCTGCACGACCCCACTGATCCGTGCCCTCAGAGCACAGCTTCCGACGGCCTACATCGCCGCACTCGTGACAAAATATAATTTGGCCGTGATGGCAGGGAATCCTGATATTGACGCGCTCTTCTCCTACACGAAGGCGAAGCATCTGGAGCATGGCGAGAGCCGCATCGGCATCTTCTGGAGCCGTCTCAAGACCATCTGGAAACTTCGCAAGCAACGCTTCGACTGGATTCTCCTGCCGGGCGGCCCTCAACGCAGCTCGCTCCGTTTCGCCAGATGGATCGGTGCCAAGAAGATTCTGGTCCGCGACGCGGAGGATGCGGTGGGCGGCGAACACCATGTCGAGCAATGCTGCCACCAGCTTGTCCGTATGGGGTTGGAGTTCGCAGCACCGGAGGCTCGCCTGACCCCGGACAAAGCCCGGGTGACAAAGCTCAAGCACTCGTTGCCCCGGGAGTGGAACCGGCATTCTGGCCCCGTAATCGCCTTGCATCTCAGCTCGCGAAAGATTTCCCAGCGGTGGCCTGCCGAGCGATTTGCCGAACTGGCCCGCATGCTGCATGAGAAACTGGATGCCAAATTTCTCCTGCTCTGGTCTCCCGGATCAGCCGACAACCCTCTCCACCCCGGCGACGATGAGAAGGCCCGTGACGTGTTGACCTCCACGGCGGGCCTACCACTGCATCCCGTTCCCACGGAACGGCTGGAAGACCTGATTGCGGCTCTCTCCCTCTGCGACTCCATGGTCTGTAGCGATGGCGGCGCCATGCATCTGGCCGCCGCTCTTGGCAAACCGATGGTCTGCCTCTTCGGCGATTCCGATCCAGAACATTGGGGCCCCTGGAAGGTGCCGTATGTGGTCCTGCATCCGCCCAGTCGCGAAGTGACGGATATCTCCGTGGAGGAAGTCGCTGCCGCTTTTCTAGATCTCAGTCAAAAGTCCTAGCGAGTACGCCCCGTCGGATTCATTCTCATCCCATGCTCGAGATCACGATTCTGGCCAGCGGCAGCAATGGCAACGCCGCACTGGTTCGGACCGAAACGGCCTCCTTCCTGGTTGATGCGGGCCTGAGCACCAAGGAGCTGACTCTCCGTTTAAGCTCTTGCGGCGTGGAACCGCGCGACCTCTGCGCGATCCTAGTGACCCACGAGCACGGCGACCACACCAAGGGACTCGCCCAGTGGTCCAAGAAGCATGCCACCCCGATCTATTGCAACCGCCAGACGGCGGCGGTTCTCCGGGACAAAGTCCTCGATTTCAACGGATGGAAGATCTTTGAAAGCGGTGCCGAGTTCGACTTGGAGGGCACAACCGTGCGTTCTTTTCTCATACCGCACGATGCGGTGGAGCCGGTCGGCTTCGTGATCCGAGAACGGACCCACTCCTTTGGGTTCCTCACGGACCTTGGTCATGCAACGACGCTCGTTACTGAATCGCTACGCGGGGTGGATGGTCTCCTGATCGAGGCTAACTACGATGAGCAACTCCTCGAAAAAGACACGAAGCGCCCCTGGTCGATCAAGCAACGGATCCAGTCCCGCCACGGCCATCTCTCGAACACCGCGGCGGCGGAAACCGTCTCGGGGATCCGTCATGATGGCCTAGGTCATCTCCTGCTCGGTCACCTCAGCCGTGACTGTAACAGCGAAGAGCTGGCTCTCGGCGCCATGAACCGAATGCTGGGTCCGAGTGCAATCAACCTCTTCTGCGCACTTCAGGAGGAGGTGTCTGCTCCCATCAGATTCAATTAGAGGGCCCATTCCCTGATGATCAGGTAGATCCAGTTCCCCGCTATCAGTGCCACCACGCCGACTCGCACAGCAAGCGCGGTCTTTTTAGAGAGTGGCTCCCACCGCAGACGCGGCAGTCCTGCAGAGACAACCACCACGCAATAAAGGAGATAGAGAGTTATTCCAAAAACGAGAGCCGTCAGGAGTGGATTGAACAGCATGGCCCCCTTGAGATTGCCGTGAAGTAGACAGCTAAGCCCCCGGGTCATGCCGCAGGTGGGGCAGGGGAGACCTGTCAGCATATGGAGCGGACATAGCGGCGTGGGGAGTCCGCTGATAAGCCAGCCGATGGCCAGGATGCCACCGAGTGCGATAACCAAACCCCAAGTCAGCTCCGGATCATGCTCCCCCGGAAAGAGCGGCCGCCAGAAGAATCGGGGAACCAGCAAGGACTTATGAATTAGGGAAGCTTAGGCAGCGTCGGCATACTGCCGCCCATCTGATGGCTTAACTCGGCGATCCCGAATCCCGCTGCCGTACCCAGCAAGAGAAGGAGTCCACAGCAGAGTAAACCTGGCAGGGTGATAGCGAGCGTCGCCCTCCAACCTTCCGTGTACTGCGCTTCCTTGAGCCCGATGATAATTGCGTAAGCGCCCCAAATCACGCCGATCAGGCTACCGCAGATCGGGATGATATTGAGCACCGCCGCGCTGGCCTGCGCGTAGCAGATGACTCGGAAGGTGGTTTCGAACGGCCGATTGGCACCGCCCAGCAACTTCAGGCAAAGATGGGTGATTCCCGAGGAAATGAAGGCGCTCACGACATAGAGCGCCGGGGAGAGTAGCACCGATCCTATCAGTGCTACCGAGAAGGAGGATCCCGTGGGCAGGCCTGTAGCATGGGGGATCTTCGGGGCAAAGAGTGCCGGATTCATGGTTGTGATCGCGATCTGGTAGAAGGCGGAGACGGCAAACATGGCGCTACTGAGCAGCACGAAATAGAGGAGCGGATTGGCCAGCCCGCCCGTCTGCTTCATGGAGGCGAAGGTCTGTGTCGGGCGTAAAAGCACATCGCCGATCGTCTGGGAAAGGGCGGCGAAAAAACCAAGCGATGCACGCTCTTCCCAAGCAGGGCCTCTTCCCTCGACAGGGATTGCAGCAAAGGGTGTCTCGCCCAGACTTGCTGTATCAAGCGAAGGAGCCGGAATCTCCATTCCCCATTGAGGGGCCATCTCGCCGAGCGGCTTCCACTCAGCCATCCCCTCTCGCCAGGCAAGATCACCCGACGAGAAGCGTCCGGAATGAATTCCTTCCCTGACGGCCTCTTCGCTGAACGAGCCTAGGGACTGGTGGTTGCGCGCAATGTGGATGTTGGACATGACAAAAGGCTAATCCGTCGAGCGACGAAGGTCGAGAGTCGAGGGCTTCCGAAAACCCTTCATAATTCATCCTTCATCCTTCATATTTTCCTCTCCATGCCTTCTCCGACCACGCTGCTGATGACGCTGGATTGCCCTGATCAGGTGGGGCTACTGGCAAAGATCACCGGTTTTGTTGCCGAGCAACGGGGAAACTTCGTCGAGGTGAACCAGTACACCGATACGATCAATAACTGGTTCCTGGCCCGCTTTGCCTTCGAGGTGCCGGAGGGTGTCACGCTGGAAACGGTGCGCACCGCCTTCGCTCCAATCGTAGAGTCGATCAAGGCGCGATGCTCCATCCGCGACAGTTCTAAGCCGGTGAGGACTGTCCTGATGGTCAGCAAGGAGGATCACTGTTTGGCGGACCTGATCTGGCGCTGGCGCTCCAAAGAAATGAACATCGAAGTGCCCCTGGTGATCTCGAACCATGATTCGTTGCGCTCCTCGGTAGAGAAGGAGGGGCTGCCGTTTCTCCATGTTCCGATTCCCTCAGAAGAGGCGGGCAGGGATACGGCTTTCCGCACGATCAGCGATGCCATCCGTGATGTCTCGGGGGATCTGACCGTCCTCTGCCGCTATATGCAGGTGCTCCCAGCTTGGTTTTGCGAGGAGCATCACAACCACGTTATCAATATCCATCACTCCCTGCTACCCGCCTTTGCCGGAGCGGATCCCTACCGGCGTGCCTACGACCGCGGCGTGAAGCTGATCGGTGCCACCTGCCACTACGCCACCGAAGAGCTGGATGCCGGCCCGATCATCCATCAGGAGATGATCCCGATCGAACACTTCCACTCTCCCTCTGACATGCGGCGTCTCGGACGCGACTGCGAGCGACTCGCCTTGGCCCGTGGTGTCCGCCTCCATGTCGATGATCGCGTCGTGGTTCACGGCTCCCGTGCGATTGTCTTCGGGGATTGATCTCATGACTACTGCTTCCTCCATCATTCACCTTCGGGCCCGAGGGCTTTGCCAAACCTACGATTTGGGAGAGGCTAAGCTTCAGGTTCTCAAGGGGGTCGATCTGGATGTGGCCAAAGGAGAGGTGGTCTTTCTCCGCGGCGCATCCGGTGCAGGCAAATCGACGCTCCTCTATATCCTTGCTGGTCTGGAGCATCCGAGGGAGGGAAGCGTCGAGTTCGAAGGCGAACAGCTCTTTGCTCTCAAGGGCGATCGTGAGGCCCTGCTGCGCAACCGCCGCATGGGATTCGTCTTCCAATCCTATTTTCTCCTGCCGGAACTGACTGCCCTAGAGAACGTACTACTTCCCTCGATGCTGGGCGGCAGAAAAAACGACGCTCACGCCCGCAGCCTGCTCGACCGGGTAGGACTTTCGGGACGCCTCGACCATCTCCCCTCGCAACTCAGCGGCGGCGAGCAGCAGCGTGTGGCCATCGCCCGCGCCTTGGTGAATGATCCCAGCATTCTCTTTGCCGACGAGCCCACGGGGAACCTCGATGCGGTGACGGGCGCCGGGATCATCGAGCTCCTTCTCGGGCTGGCGAGGCAGGATGGACGGACCTTTGTCGCCGTGACCCATGATCCGGCTCTAGCCGCTCTCGGCGATCGTCAGCTCTTCCTCAAGGAAGGCCATCTTCAGGAACAACTCGCCTAAGGAACCGCTAACACGCCTTCAGGTTTCAGGTCTCCAGTTTCATCCTTCCATGTCTTCTCCCCCCTCCATCGTCACACCCGTTCAGGTCATGTTCTTCGACACGGATGCGGGTGGAGTCGTCCACAACATTGCCTACCTTCGCTTCATCGAGACGGCTCGCACACTGCTCGCCGTAAAGCTGGGCATGGATTGGGAGCGGATGGCCCGAACCTCGGTCTACCCCGTGGTTGTGCGCACCGAGATCGACTACAAGAGGCCCGCAATCCTAGGAGACGAACTCGAAGTTCACGGACGCCTCGGTGAGGCCACCCCTGCCCGCTTCTGGTGCCACTTCGAGATCAAGCGCCCGCGCGACGGGGCCCTGCTGATCACGTGCCAGCAAGCGCTAGCCTTCGTGAAGATGCCGGAGGGGAAACCTCTCCGCCTACCCAAAGGCTGGCCGGAACCCTTCGCTCCGGAAGTTTAGGAAAGTCTCTGACAGAGATTTCCCATTTTCAGGTTTCAGGTTTCAGGTTTCAGGTTTTAACATCACCGGATGGAACAAGTCGTCATCATCGGATCCGGTTGCGCCGGATGGACCGCCGCGATCTATACAGCGCGCGCCAATCTCAACCCTCTTCTGATCACGGGCCAGCAGCCGGGCGGCCTGCTCACCACCACCTCGAGCGTCGAGAACTTCCCCGGCTTCCAGAACGGCATCGAGGGAACGGCGCTGATGATGGAGATGCAGGAACAGGCAACCCGCTTCGGAACACGGATCCAGTATTTGAGTCGCGTGGAGTCGGTCGACTTCTCCTCCAACCCGCTGAAAGTCACGGTCGATGGAAAAACAATCGAGACCCGAACCGTCATCGTTGCTGTCGGCGCGGGACACCGCCACCTCGGCGTCCCCGGGGAACATGAACTCGAGAACAGGGGGGTCACTTACTGCGCTACCTGCGACGGGGCTCTACCGATTTTCCGCAACCAGCCGCTCGTGGTCGTGGGAGGAGGAGACTCGGCCTGTGAAGAGGCCAGCTATCTCACCCGGTTCGCCTCCCAAGTCTATCTGATCCACCGACGCGATGCACTCCGCGCTTCCAAAATTATGGCCGAGCGGACTCTCGCCAACCCCAAGATCACACCCGTTTGGAACTCCGTTGTGGAAGAGGTTCTCGATGTCACGCAAAACCGCGTCACCGGCGTGCGCCTGAAGAACATCGTGACCGATGAAGTCAGCACGCTGGATTGCGCAGGGGTCTTTGTGGCGGTCGGCCACACACCGAACACGCAAATCTTCCAAGGACAGCTCACCATGGATGAGGCTGGATACCTCATTCTCGGCGAGGGTAGCCGCACGAACATCCCCGGGGTCTTCGCCGCCGGCGACTGCGCCGACTCCGTCTACCGCCAAGCCATCACAGCAGCGGGCATGGGCTGCGCCGCTGCAATCGACGCGGAACGCTGGCTAGCGGGTCTGTAAGCGGGGCTCCTGCCCTTCCTCATTTTCAGTGGTAATTTGCGACCTCACCCAATTCTACTCCCCGTTCTCGGGGGGGGTGAGGCGTTATGTAGCGGAGAAGGCGGCTCACTTGGAAGCGGCCGGTGATCGCCATGTGCTGATCATTCCGGGCGAAAAGACCGAGCGCCGAATTGAGGGACTCCAGACGATCTACACGATCGAATCGCCGCTGATTTCGCGGACGGCACGCTATCGCGCGCTCATCAATCTCAACCTTGTGGAGGAGGCCTTGGAGCGGGAACAGCCGGACCTGATCGAATCGGGCGATCCCTATCAGATTGCATGGAAGGCCCTCGCCTCGGGACGTGCGCTCGGCATCCCCACGGTCGGCTTCTACCATTCGCATTTTCCGGACGCAGTGCTTCGTTCCGTGGCCAAGTACTTCGGCTCCATCTCCGTGATGATGGCCGAGGAAATCGGCAAGAAGTACGCTGTCACGCTCTACAACCGCTTCGAGCGCACGCTAGTCCCAAGTGCCGGCCTCTCCGAACTCCTTAGCATGTGGGGCATGGAGAACGTCGAGACTCTTGAACTAGGCGTCGACACGGACATCTTCTTTCCCGACAGAGAGCGCGGACATGCAGCTCGCCAGGCCCTCGGATGGCCCTCCGACAAACAGGTTCTGCTCTATGTCGGCAGGCTTAATGCCGACAAGAACGTCCGCAAGCTCTTCGAGGCTTTCGCGCTGCTTCACAAGAGCGATCCGAGACGTTTTCATCTGGTTGTGGTAGGCGACGGCATGCTCCGCAATGCGCTTCATCATCTGGAAGAAGCGACGCAGGCCGTAAGCTGGATTCGTTACTGCAACGGATCCCAGGAGCTGGCTGATATCTACAGGGCGGCGGATCTCTTCGTGCATCCCGGGGTCAAAGAGACCTTCGGACTGGTGACCCTCGAGAGTCAGGCCTGCGGAACACCCGTGGTCGGGATCCGCGGCAGCTACATGGACGCGATCAACTTCAGCGGCCTGCACAACTGGTCGGTGGACAACAATGCGGAGGCACTGGCCGGGGCGATTCGGACGGTTGCGGATCAGGATCTTGCGGCCTCGGGCCTGCGGGCCTCCGCCTTCGTGAAAGGCCGCTACTGCTGGAAGGAAGTCTTTGCTCGTCTCTTTGCGATTTACCGGAAGGTGATCGCCTCGTACAACCCTTAGAGTGTCCGTAGCATCGCCCGTCACCGCCCCCCCTTCACCCGCACGTCAATCCGCAGTGACTATCCGCCGTTACGAGTCACGTGATCGCGAGGCCGTGCGCCATCTCTGCTGCGAGACCGGATTTCTAGGTAAGGCGATCGACCCGGTCTTCCAGGATCGCGAGATTTTCGCGGACTACCTGACCCGGTACTACACGGACATCGAGCCGGAGTCCTCGTTCGTGCTTGAGCAGGAGGGCATTGTGAAGGGCTATCTGCTCGGTTCCTACCGTCCCTTCCGCCAGCAGCTCTTCAATTTCTTCAACAACATCCACCTTTTCACCCGCGGGATGGCCAAGTACCCCTTCTACAACAAGGCTACGCGTGACTTCATCGGCTGGATCCTACGCACTTCGTGGAAGGAAGTTCCTAAGGCTCCCCGTCGTAGCGCCCACTTCCACTTCAATATTCTGCCAGAAGCGCAAGGACTGGCCCATAGCACAAAGCTCATGAACAGTTATCTGGAGCATCTGCGCTGCAAGAACGTGCGCCAGGTCTATGGTCAGGTGGTGACCTTTGAAGCACGGCGTGGAGCTAGGGTTTTCGAACGCTACGGCTTCCAGGTGCTCAACCGCAGCGAGATCACGAAATACCGCAAGACCCACCCCGAACCAGTCTACCTCACGACCGTCCTGAAGGAGCTGCGTTAGCCTGTTGGCAGGTTGGACTATTGGGCTGTTGGCTCAGGTTTATTAATCTACCATGTCTGGTCCCTTGAATTTTTCGTTTCAGACGAACGTCTGCGCATAACTTGGCAGGCGTACTGAATTGCCAATAGTCCAACAGCCCAAATACCCAATAGCCTCTCTCCACCAATGACTGACACCGAGGCCGCGATCATCCTGAATATGCTTCCCCAGGTGGGGCCCGTACGGGTGCGGCGGCTGACTGACCGGTTCGGGTCCCTCTCCGCGATCCTCGGGGCCACCGGTTCGGAATTGCGCGGTGTGGAAGGGATAGGGCCTGAAGTTTCTTCCGTCATCAACTCCTGGCAAGAACACGCCGATCTGGATGCCGAGCTTGCTTTGGTTCAGAAGGCAGGAGCCCGGGTCCTGACCCAAGCCGACTCCGAGTATCCCGAACTTCTCAAGGAGATCCATGATCCCCCAATCGTCCTCTACATCCTTGGCAAGCTGGAGGAACGCGACCAACGGAATGGCATCGGCATCGTCGGCACGCGGAAGGCAAGCCACTACGCCTTGGAGTCGGCCAAGAAGCTAGGCTACCAGCTAGCCTACTCAGGACTGACGGTCTACAGCGGTCTGGCACGCGGCATCGATACGGCGGCCCATCAGGCAGCGCTAGCAGCTAATGGCCGCACGGTTGCGGTTCTGGGCAGCGGCCTCTCCCATATCTATCCTGAGGAGAATATTCCCTTGGTTGAGAAGATCGTTGAGAACCACGGGGCTGTGATCAGTGAGTTCCCCATGGGTGTCACCCCAACCAAGCAGACCTTTCCCAAGCGGAACCGGATCATCAGCGGCTGCTCCTTCGGCCTGCTGGTCGTGGAGGCAGGCCAGAACAGTGGCGCCCTGATCAGCGCCAGGGAGGCCGGGGATCAAGGCCGTTCACTCTATGCCGTTCCGGGTCGGATCGATCATCCTGGCACGCTCGGCTCAAACCGTCTGATCCAGCAGGGGGCCAAGCTCGTGATCGATGCAGCCGACATACTGTCAGATCTTCCCATGATCTTTGCGGTACCTCCGGAGCTCTCCCGCAGCCGTCCGAAGGTGGAACTGACCGGCGAGGAGCTCCTGGTTTACGAGGCGATCGGAGAGGATCCGACCCCCGTGGACACGATCATTGCCAGATCCGGTTTGCCACCGGCGACGGTCTCTTCTAGGTTGCTCGCCCTTGAGCTAGGACGCCATGTCCGGGCCCAACCGGGCAACCGCTTCATCAAACTGATCTGATAAATAAGGACTGCGCGTTACAGGAGTTGAACCGTTAAAATGTTACAAAGGCCCGGTCTGTCGTTCTCTTGCTGATTTCGTGGCTCTTCATTTTCTTTTTCCCGATTCGATTTTTCCTGCTTTGCTCCCAACTCCGCAGCCTTCCCCTTTTAACGATTCACCATTCAACGTTTTAACTTCTGCACCCAGCCATGTCCAAAACCCTAGTCATCGCCGAGAAGCCCAGCGTCGCCGCCGATCTGGCCAGAGCCTTGGGGGGAAAGGCAGCTAAGGCCGAGTTCTTCGAGGTGGACGACTACATCATCACCTCGGCGGTCGGTCACCTAGTGGAGCTCTGCCTTCCGAACAAAATGACAGGGGGCAAAGGCCTCTCTTGGAAACTGGAGTCCCTGCCTATCATTCCCGAGGAGTTTGAGCTTCAACCCATTGCGCGCTCCGCGGATCGCCTAGCCGTGGTCAAGCGACTGCTCAAGAAGCCCGAGGTCACCTCGGTCATCAATGCCTGCGACGCCGGCCGCGAGGGAGAGCTCATCTTCCACAACATCATCCAACTGACCGGCTGCAAGAAGCCGGTGAAGCGCCTCTGGCTCCAGTCGATGACCAAGGAAGCAATTCAGGAGGGCTTTGCCCATCTGCGCGATGATGCTGAGATGCAGCCGCTGGCCGCAGCAGCCGTCTGCCGCTCCGAGAGTGACTGGCTTGTCGGGATCAACAGCACCCGCGCACTCACCGCCGTGAACTCCGGACAGGGTGGCTTCCAGCTTACGCCCGTAGGACGCGTCCAGACCCCGACTCTCGCTATCCTAGTCGAGCGTGAGGAGAAGATCCGCGCCTTTGTGCCGAAGACCTACTTTGAGGTCCACGGAGTCTTTTCCGTGGCTGCCGGAAACTATCCCGGCCGCTGGTTCGACGAGAGTTTCAAGAAATCCGAAGGGGAAGCCGACTCTGCGGACAAGAAGGCCGAACGCCTCTGGGATCACGCCGCTGCGGAGGCGATCCGCACCAAGTGCGAAGGCAAACCGGGTGTCATCGAAGAGACCAAAAAATCAACCAGCCAGGCCTCACCCCTCCTCTACGATCTGACCACCCTCCAGCGCGAGGCCAACGGCCGCTTTGGCTTCAGCGCCAAGCGCACTCTCCAGCTGGCCCAGCGCCTCTACGAGCATCACAAGGTGCTCACCTATCCCCGAACTGACTCCCGCTACCTCCCCGAGGATAGCATGCCTGCAGTAAAAGCAGCCTTCAAGTCGTTCGAGGACAAGGAACTGCGCAAGCACGCCGAGCATGCATTAACCCAGAACTGGGTCATCAAGACCGGCAAGGTCTTCAACAATGCGAAGGTCTCCGACCACCATGCCATCATCCCGACCGGCGCCTCCATCGCCGGCCTCGACGAGGTCGAGGCCAAGCTTTTCCAGATGGTCGCTCAGCGCTTCGTAGCGGTCTTCTATCCTCCCGCCCGATTTGATGTCACCACCCGGATCACCCGCGTGGAGGAAGAGCCTTTCAAGAGCGAGGGGAAGGTGCTCACTGATCCAGGATGGCAGGCCGTCTATGGCAAGCATGCGGTCGCCGAGGGCGAGGAAGATGCGAAGACTCTAGTTCCGGTTGCAGCTGCCAATGGAGCATCTGGCGCGCTCGAGCCCGCCCGTACCGACTCCGTTCAGGTGCATGAGACACAGACGCGTCCCCCGGCCCGCTACAATGAAGCGACCCTGCTCAGCGCCATGGAAGGCGCGGGTAAGCTGGTCGAGGATGAGGAACTGCGCGAGGCCATGAGCCTGCGCGGCCTTGGCACTCCGGCCACGCGCGCCGCAATCATCGAGGGACTCCTGGGCGACGGCTATGTCCTGCGCGAGGGACGCGACCTCACCGCCACCAGTAAGGGCATGGCGCTAGTCAACCTGCTCAAGCACATGGGTGTGGCTGTCCTGACTTCGCCGGAGCTGACGGGCGATTGGGAGCACAAGCTCAAGCAGATGGAGGCCGGAGAGTTCCAGCGCCCCGAGTTCATGGAGGAGATCCGCGTCTTCACGCGCGACATCATCACGAAGGCCCAGGGCTTCACCGACGATGCCGAGGGGGCCTTCCCTGACCTGGAGGTCGTTTGCCCCAAGTGCGGCAAGGGCCCCTTCAAAGAGAACGTACGCCAGTTCAAATGCCGAAACTGTGACCTGAGTCTCTGGAAGTCTCTTGCAGGCCGGCCGCTGGAGCGCCCCGAGATCACCGAGCTGCTCACGAAAAAAGCCGTCGGCCCGCTGGACGGCTTCCGCAGCCGCTTCGGAAAACCTTTCTCCGCAGAGCTGGAGTTTGATCCGGAGTTCAAGCTCAAGTTCGTCTTCGGCGAACGCGAGGGAGATCCCGCTGCCGAGGCGGCCATCCGCAATTCCGAGGCCATCGCGCCGTGCCCTGTCTGCAAAAAAGGCACCATCCGCGAAGGCGTCACCAGTTACGTGTGCGACCAGTCGATCGGCGCGGAGAAGTCATGCGAGTTCCGCACCGGCAAGACCATCCTCCAGCGCTCCATCCCAAGAGAGGAAATCGTCAAGCTAGCCGAGACCGGCAGAACGAACCTCATCGCTGGATTCGTCTCCAAGAAAGGGCGCAAGTTCGCCGCCTACCTCAAACTGGATGGGAAAAAGGTTAGCTTCGAATTCGAGCCTAGGGAACCAAAGGCTCCTAAAGCCGGGGGTGCCGAAGGGGAAGGATCAACCGTAAAGCGCGGTCGCTTCGGCAAACCACTCAAGCCCAACCTCACGACTGACGCCGTGGCTGAGGCCGTGGAGAAGAAGGCGACGAAGGCAGCTAAGCCCAAGAAAGCTCCCGCTAAGAAAAAAGCACCGGCTAAGAAATCGACTAAAGCTCCGGTCTAAATTTTCTTTGAGGCGCACCCGCAGCCTCCGCCGCACCCCGGCTTCTTGCGCGCCTTGAACCAGCGGGTGACAAAAAACGCGGCGGCGGCGGCGACCATGCCGAGGGCTAATGCTGTCTGGAGTTCTGGTGTCACAGTTACAGGTTAGCACCTGTAGGGGATTGGAGATAGGGCATAGGTTATAGGGTTTCCCGATCCAGCTATTCCCGATGATCCATCCCCGGCTTTCGCTCAGTGGAAGCCCATCAAACGGCCGCCTTGGTAGACTAGGAAGGAAAGCGCATAGGCCGTTCCCGTCATGTAGCAGAACTGAAAGAGGGGCCAGCGGAAGCTGTTCGTCTCGCGGCGCACAACCGCCAGCGTGCTGACGCACTGCATCGAGAGAACGAAGAAAACAAGAATCGAAAGACATGTAAGGGGCGTGAATGTCGGCGTTCCATCGGGGCGTTTCTCCTCCCGGAGGGTTTCCACCAGAGTGCCATCCTGCTGATCCTCACCCCCCTCGACGTTGTAGACGATCGACATGGTGCCGACGAACACCTCGCGGGCGGCCTGTGCGGCCACGAGTCCGATGCCGATCTTCCAATCCATACCGAGTGGTGCAATCGCAGGCTCGAGTGCATGGCCGATCCGGCCGGCATAACTGTGTTGGAGTTGCTCTGTCTTGGTTGGCTCTGGCATTCCCACTGGGGAATTCATCTTTGGGAAGGTAGCGAGGAACCACAGGATGATCGCTATACCGAGGATGACCGTTCCGGCACGTTTCAGGAAGAGGCCGGCCCGCTGCACCATCTGCGCCGCGATTTGCCGGAGGGAGGGAAGCCGGTAAGATGGGAGCTCCATTAAGAAGATCGGGGTTTCGCCCCGCAGGATGGTCTTCTTGAAGAGCCATGCGAAGAAGAGCGCCGCCGTGGTACCGAGTAGGTAGAGGCCCATCATGATGGCTCCCTTGAGCCAGACGGACTCAGAGGGAAGCAGGGCCGCGATCATCAAGGCGTAGACGGGGAGACGGGCTGAACAGCTCATGAGCGGCGCCACCAGAATGGTGACAAGGCGGTCCTTCGGATTCTCGATCGTTCGCGCGGACATGATCCCCGGAATCGCACACGCATAGGAGCTTAGAAGGGGGATGAAAGATTTTCCGTGGAGGCCGACCTTGCTCATCACTCGGTCCATGAGGAATGCAGCCCGCGCCATGTACCCGGTGTCTTCAAGCAGGCCGATGAAGAAGAATAAAATCAGGATTTGAGGTAGGAAGACCACCACACCGCCGACTCCCGCAATGACTCCATCGGTGAGGAGATCGCGGAGGTCACCGGGGGGCATGGCCTCCTGCACGGCGCCCGAGAGCATTCCGAATCCAGCTTCGATCCAATCCATCGGATAGGAGGCGATGGTGAAAATCGAGACGAACATCAGCACCATCATCCCGACGAAGATGAGCCACCCCCATGCTTTGTGCGTCAGAAGGTCATCGAGCCGTTGGGTGAGCTTGTCGCTCATGGCGGTCATTCCTCCTTGGGCGGCATGGCAGAGCTTGCCAATCTGCTCGTAGCGCTCCGCCACAACGGTCTCACGCCACTCCGGCAGCTCCCTTTCGAGAGCTGCGCGCTGGCCGATGGCAGCGCTCAATGCGGAGCCAGCTCCCAGTTCTGCTGCCACGGAGGCGGTATCCGAATCCGTGGCGGCAAGTAATATCGCCGCCTTCATCCGAGCCTGTGATTCACCTAGCGCCCTGCCATTATCTCGCACCTGACCGGGCCAGCATGCTGCAACCTTATCTGCTGCCCGAGTCCAGGCTGAAGGGAAATCAGGCTTCCAGGCGCTGCGTGGAATGTCAGCGCGACTCAAGGCTAACCGCAGCGGGAGAAGCGTCTCCCGGCGCGTCGCCTGCACGGGGACCACTGGGACGCCGAGCTCCTCTGCGAGACGCTCCGCATTCACCGGCGTCCCTTGTGCCTGCGCGACATCAATCATGTTCAGCGCAATGATGGTCGGCAGCCCCAGTTCCAAGACTTGAGTGATGAAGTAGAGATTGCGCTCGAGGTGTGAGGCATCCACAACGCAAAGGATACGCTTGGGGCGTGGCGTGTCTTGCCGGAGATCCAGAAGCACGTCCCGTGTGATCCTCTCGTCGGGGGCATGGGCACCTAGGCTGTAGCTGCCTGGCAGGTCGAGCAGCTCGACCTTCTCTCCGTGTTGGCCGATGAACTGCCCAGACTTCTTCTCGACTGTGACGCCCGGATAGTTGGCCACCTTCTGGCGAAGTCCCGTCATGGCATTGAAGAGGGTGGTCTTTCCACAATTCGGGTTGCCAACAACAGCGTAGGATTTGGGATGCACTTCCGTCCCTGATCCCCTAACTGGCTCCGAAGTCTGAACGTGTGAAATGGAGAGAACGGTCTTTGTCGGAGCCGGCGATACGACATGCGCTGGAGGAATCGGCTGTACGGGCCGCAGCGTCGCTTCACCGCTCGACGCGGGATCGCGCTTCATCATTACCTGCGCTGCATCAGCCCGTCTGATACTGAGGTCGAAACCCCGAAGGCGGAACTCCATGGGGTCGCCTAGCGGGGCGCACCGAACTAAGGTGATCTCCGTCCCACGCAGAACACCCATCTCGCGAAGACGCGTCGCCAACTGCTCATCGGCGGGTAGCTTTATAATGACGGCGCTCTGGCCGGGCTTGAGTGTGGAAAGTGATGACATGGACGGCCGTGCCCGTTGCTTCAGAACAAAGCGTCGGCGAGATTGAGACGCAGTATCAATTTCATCCTGACTGAAGGCCAGCAGTATTTCTTGGGCAGCTGATTACCCTTTTATTTTCAGAGGGGGCGGCGCGCTTTTGGTAGCCGTTTCCGTGCACCCTTGGCTGCCTTGCCCGCCTTGAAGTTCTTACAGGATCCCAACAATCGCAGCCGGTCGCAGCTTGCTTCGATGCGAAGCGCCTTTTGTGTCGGGGAGAAGCCGAGTCGCCGGGTGATGCAGTTCTGCATGACATCGATGTTGGGATCCTCGAACTCGATGATCTCTCGGCAATCCACGCAGATGAGGTGATTGTGATGCGGACTCTTCAGGAAGTTGGGATCGTAGAGACGCTCTCCTCCCCCAAGAGATATCTCCCGCAGCATGCCGCTCTCCACGAGCAGGAGGATCGTGCGGTAGATGGTCGCGCGTGAGACGGCTCCATCGCTCTTACGGAGCTTCGGGATCAGGTCTTCCGGACGGAAGTGCTCGTGGTTGCGGAAGATGAGCGTGACGAGCGCTTCGCGTTGCTTCGTGAAGCGGAGCCCCTTGGAGGCAAAGAAGGCCTGCGCCTGGCCAAGAATGGCTTTGAGGGATTGCTGGTCCATGAAATATCACCTTGCTCCGCTTCGGTGCGCGGGGAAAGCCAGAAGTCAAAAAGGGGCGGGCTGCTTTGCTCATGAACTCCATCCACCGAAAACTCCAACTTCCGCGCTTTCGGGCGCAGCACGGAGAATCCCGTTATGTTTCGAGTGATCGAAGAGAATTTCTCGCGCCGGGTCCCTGCGCGAGATTTTTGGGCAATCCGTGCCGCTGAATTCCTGAATTGCAATCATTCAGACAGAAGAGGGCCTAGAACTGGACCTGAACGCCGACATACCAGTTGCGCGGCATGGCTGGGTCGATGCCGGTCTGGGTGATACGTGTCGTGTACTTGAGGTCGAAGAGGTTGTTGATACCGCCGATGACACTGAGTCGGTCCTTGAGAAGATTCACCTCATAGGTGAAGTCCCAGACGTTGTAGCCGGGCATCAGATACTGCTGCGTGTTGTTATCGTTAGCGTAAGCAGCGGCACTGAAGGTGGTCAGCAGCCCCATCTTCACTCGGTCGCGCCAATTGTAGAGGGCTCCGAGTCGCAAGAGGTAGTCGGGGGTGTACTGGGGGGTCTTCCCTTGGAACTGTCCGCTTGTGTAGCTCCCCTGTTGCAGGGTGTAACCCGCCGTGAAAAGCATCGACCCGTAGGTATCGACAAGGCTGTGGATGTTGGCTGTGCCGCCCTGCTTGATGTCTCCAGGTCCCGTTTGCTTAAGCGTGGAGCGTATGCCGCGCAGATCGTCGGCGAGGCCGATGGCATCGAGCTGGAGCATGTTGTCCCACCCGATCGTCGAGGAGTTGCCAATAGTCTGGATGATGGTTGTGCTCGGGGTGGGATTGACAGAGCCAATTTGATTGTAGAAGTTCAGGACGAAGTAGCTGCTCTGCCATGCAAGCCATGGACGAGGGTTCCCGCGGAATCCTCCCTCGTAGTTCCAGGCGATGCTGGGCTGGAGGTTGTTCGGCACGGAGACATTGGGTGCGTTGGGGATTGCCTGGCTGAAAGTGACTGGCTTGTAGGATTGGGAGGCGTTCCCATAGGCCGTGATCCAGTCATTGAACTTGTACTCGGCGCCAAACCCCGGGAGCGGGACGAAGGCGTAGTTGCTCTCATTGGAGAGGGGTTGGCCGGCCTTGCTCTTTGAAACGTTCACGCTCTCGTTGATCGTCTGCCAAATGTTTTCAAAACGGACGGCTGGGATGAACTGGAACTTCCCGAAGACGAAGCGATTCTCCGCAAAGAAGGAAGTATACCAGTTTTGCCGCCAGCTCTGGTTGGAGAGTGTCCCGGTAGCCGCCCAAGGCGTGGCTCCTGTCTGCTGGGTGAGGGGCGACTGCGTGTTGTAGAGCATCGCTCCGCCCGTGATCGTGTGGGTATTGCCGAGCCAGTCGTAATCGTAACGCAACTGAGGAATCATACCCCAGGTGTAGAAGAGCTGGTTCTGGATCTGGTTGCTCTGCGCCGCCTTTCCGGTCGGAATGGTACCGAAGCCTCCCCCGTTCTGACGTTGGCTCCAGCGGCCGTAATAGTTCCACCATGTGCGGAAACTGAAGAAGGCTTTCTCGCTTAGGTCATTCTCATGGATGAGCGAAACGGCGTAGCGCTCGATGTGCAGGTTGTCATAGAAGCGGGATGTGCCGGTCGGATTGGAATTCCAGTTCACCGCATTGGTGCCGGTTGACTTGGTGAGTCCACCCGGCTCTTGGATGTAGTTCTGGTAGGCATCGACTATCAGATAGGTACGCTTCGTCGTCTGCGCCCCCCAGGCGAGCGTGCCGCTCCAATTGTTAACCGTCCAAGCACTGTTGGCCTGGCGGAATCCGTCGGTCTGGCGGTGGTTGTAGTAGCCGTAGTAACCGAGTTGGTCGACGGTTCCGCCCAACTCGGTGAAGTTGGCGAAGTAGTTAAAGCTTCCGACCGTGTTGAGCGAGCGGAGCCGGAACGGGGTGTCGAGCGGCGGCTTCTCCATGATGTAGTTGACGGCGCCACCGGGCTGCGGACCGTAGAGCAGGGCGGCACCTCCCCGGATGATCTCCAGACGCTTCGTCGCGTCAATCGGCGGGGTGTAGTAGGCCTCGGGGTAGCCAAACATATCGGCATGGATCGGGATGCCATCCTTCATCACCTGCAGGAACTGCATGCGGGCGGGCGGCAGACCGCGGGTGCCGATGCTCACCAGCGGGGTTGACTCCTCGGAGAGAACGATACCGGCCGTCGTCTGCAGGGCCTGGCGGTAGTTGTTGTTGTTGATCTGCGGCAGGAGGTTGGGGTCGATATTGTCGGTCCGCTTACCCGCAAAGATCTCCGCACCCTCGACATCAGGCAGGAAGGGCGCGTTTTCCGGGGGCTGAAGCCTCTCGATGACATTCACCTCCTCGAGCTGCGCGGCCGTCGCTCCGTTGGTGGCCCCGGTCTTTTTCATTTGATCCTCGATTGCCGATTCGGCTTTGAGGGTGGCAATCGGCAAAAGAATCAGTGCTGCCAGTGCCCTGAAACATCGGGTGCAGGTCATCATGATTGAGTGGGCGGAAGGATTCATGGGGCGGAATGGATACATGAGATTGAGACCCAATCGCAATAGAAAAGTTGAGAATGCGTCTCATTATCCAAATCATTCCACTGTTCATCTCATTGGAGGTCGCTCGTGTTACGCAACCACTGCCCAGCGCAAGCAACCCGGATCAGCGTTCCCGGATATCGAAGTTGTAGGGGATAGCCACTGTGTCCGGAAGTGGAACGCCGAGGAGGCATTTGGGATGGTAAGTCGACTCACGCGCCGCACGCACGGCGGCAGCATCCAGAATAGGGTTCGCGCTCGAGGTAGTCACCGCCGCAGCCGTGGCCTGCCCGAGGGCGTTGATCTGCACGGTCACTAAGACGCGTCCCGACTTCCGGGACAGAAGAGCCGATGCTGGATAGGATGGGGTAACACGGTGCTTCCACGATGCATGGGATCGATCCTTCCCCGATCCAGCAGGCGGGCGGAAAGCGGGCGGGGAAGACTCAACGCTGGCTTGGGAAACGGCAGGTGGCCTGCTGGAACGGGGTTTGGAAGCGTCTGGGCGGGGAGTTGGCTTCGCCGCCGGTATTGGGAGCGGCTCTGGCACCATCTCTTCCGGTTTGGGTTCGAGTTCGGGTTCGGGCTTTATCTCGGGATCTGTGGGCTTCTCGGTCGGGTGTGGAGGCACCTCGCGCTGAGACTCTTCCTTCACCGTATCGGTCGAGGTGGCGGGATTTTGCTCCTCGGAGATCTCGATCTCGAGAGCCGGTGGCTCTTGCATGCCGATTAGGACGGGGGGGGTTCTTGCCCATGCCCAGAGGATCGTCCCGTGGATCAGGAGGGCCGCGAGAAAATAGACCGGAAGCACCCGGTTCATCACCTTGTCTTTGAAGAACCGGGGTGCGGCGCGGTCGCTGCTTGAGCCTTGGTCTGGATGGCGATCCTTCGGATGCCGAGGCGCCGCGCCGTGTCCAGCACGAAGACTGCGGTGCCGAAACTGGAATCGGTATCCCCGCTGATCAAGAGCCGAGGGTCGGGATCCGCCGACTGGAGATCCCGCAGAACCCCCTCCAAAGCCGAGGGGTGGATGTTCTGGCGATCTACCACGATCTCACCAGCGCGGGTAAGGGTCACGAAGTGGGTTTCCCCGCGGTCCTGCAGCTGCGCGGTGGAGGCTCCCGGCAGGTTCACCGGGATCCCCTTGTTCTTCACCATGGACAACGAGACCATGACGAAGGTAGCCAGCAGGAAGAACATGATGTCGATCAGCGGGATGATCTCGATGCGGGCCTTCTTACGGGATCCAGGTGATGGAATGGAGACCGGCATATCCGTGGTCCTACTCGCCGCTGCGGACACCACCGCGAACAAGCAAGATCTCCAGGCGGTTCCCCGCCTCTTCCAATTCGGCTCGGGCTTCCTCCATGCGGGCATTGAGATAATTGAAAGGAAGCAACGCCATGATGGCCACCAGCAGGCCGAATGCCGTTGCGATCAGAGCCTCAGCGATGCCGCCTGTGATGGCGGCTGGGGCGTCGAGCTCGCCGGCGATCAGGCCGAAACTACGGATCATCCCCATCACCGTGCCGAGCAATCCAAGCAACGGCGCAATGGTGATCGCCGTGTCTAGGAGGGGAAGACCTCGGTTGAACTTCTTCAATTCGAGAGAGCTGGCGGCAAGCAGGGCAGAGGTGTAGCTGGTGTCGCGTTCACGAAGCGCGGCAGTGAGCACTTTGGCAACGGAGTCGGTGGATTTCTCCCCCACCCTCAACGCTTCAACCGGCCGGCCGTGCTCCACGATGGCAAAGATCTCACGCACCGTCCGTGGAGAACGATCACGATGATGCCTGATCAGGAAAACGATCCGTTCGATCACGGTCGCCGTCACAAGCAGGGAAACAATAAGGATGGGAACCATGATCGGCCCCCCCTTGAGAAAGATGCTGATGGGATGCATGGGCATGAGTGCGCGCAGGGATGAAATGGTCGTCGTGTTACAGGAACGGAACCAGGAGAATTATTGAGATTGAGATCCAGTCGCAAGAAGAATCGACACCACAAGAGCGGAGACGTTCGCCAGAGACCTCCCTCGGCCCCCTGCTCCTGACCTCTGCCGGAGCGATCAGGGAGTGTATCGCTGGGCGATCGGAAGCCGCCGCCCCATGCCAAAGGCGCGGCCCGTTACCTTCAGGCCGGGAGCAGCTTGCTCGCGCTTGTATTCATTGCGATCGACCATGCCGGTGATGCGCCGCACCAGTTCCTGATCATACCCCCGCGCTACGATCTCATGAATGGGCAGATTCTCCTCCACATAGAGAGCGAGGATGGCATCGAGCAGATCGTAGGGGGGCAGGCTATCCTGATCGGTCTGATCCGGACGGAGTTCGGCGCTTGGTGGCTTCGTGATGGTCGCGGCGGGAATAATCTCCTTTCCCCTGTTAATCCAGCGCGCCAGATCGTAGACCAGCGTCTTGGGCAGGTCAGATATGACCGCCAGACCGCCGCACATATCGCCGTAGAGGGTGCAATAGCCCACGGCCAGCTCGCTCTTGTTCCCGGTGGTCAGTAAAAGGCTGCCAAATTTGTTGGAGAGAGCCATCATCGTGACCCCGCGCAGACGGGCCTGCAGATTCTCCTCGGTGGCATCCTCCGGCCTGCCTTCAAAGATCTCCCGCAATCCGGACTTCATCACCTCGTAGGAATTCGTGATTGGGATGTTAAGACACTTAATGCCAAGGGTTTCTGCCAGTATGAAGGCATCTTTTACGCTCCCTTCCGAGGAATAGGGGCCGGGCATGGCCGCGCCGGTGACATTATCTTTTCCAAGAGCTTCCACGGCCAGGACGGCTGTCAGAGCGGAATCTATCCCGCCGCTCAATCCCAGAACTGCATTCTTGAATCCGCATTTGCGGAAATAATCACGAAGACCTAGCACGAGCGCCCGGTAGAGCTCGCCCAGTTGATCGCGTCCATCGGAGCGGAACGCATCCGTAGGTTCTTCAATAACAAGAAGTTGCTCTCCGAATCCCAACATCTCTTGGACACGCTCGCCTCTGGCAGAGAAGGCCGACGAATGCCCGTCAAAGACCAGCTGATCATTCCCACCCACGGAGTTACAGTAATAGATGGTCAACCCAAATCGCTGGGCCTGAGCATGTAACATTTGAAGCCGAAGCATCGGCTTCCCGTATTGGTAGGGCGAGGCGCTCAGGTTGACCAGGATCTCGGCCCCAGCATTCACCAGATCGGCAGGTGGATCGACGCGGTAGAGCGGTCCGGGTAGGAATTCGGGGGTCCAGAGATCCTCGCAGATCGTGATGCCGACTTTTTTCCCTGCGATCTCTATCGGAGCAGAGACCTGGCCCGGCTCAAAGTAGCGAGCCTCGTCGAAGACATCATAAGTGGGAAGCAGTCTCTTGTGGATAATAACGGGCTCGGCACCTTTGCATAAAAGCGCGGCGGCGTTGTGGAACGGCTTCCCGTGGCCGCTCAGATTCCGATCAATGAATCCCACGAGGAGCGGCACCTCACCGATGGCCGTCTGGATCCCAGCAAGCGTTTCCAGATTCCGCTCAACGAACTCCCCGGCAAAAATCAAATCTAGTGGAGGATAGCCCGTGATCGAGAGCTCGGGCGTCACCACCAGATCGGCACCCTGGTCGACCAGCTCATGATAGGCAGCCAGAATCCGCGCGGAATTCCCGGCGAAATCACCGACTGTGGTATTGATCTGGGCGATGCCAACCTTCATGGATTCGACCCTACCAGAATCCCCACTGTCGTGTCGCACAAATGTAGAAACCCAGTCCCAGGTTGGCCATAGCATGGGCTGTGACACAGGCGGCGAGACTCTTCGTGCGGGTGGCCACAAGGTTGAATAGCACTCCGGTCAAGAAGGCAGCGGGCCAGTCGGCGGGCGAATGAACCAAGGTGAAGGCAAACGCCACCGCCCAGAAACTGAAGCGGGAACTGCTCCCGAAGGGCAGCTTCGTGAAATCCTCATTCACCAGATAGCGCAGCAAAAAGCCGCGCCAGAACAGTTCTTCTACCAATGGCACCACCAGCACAAGCCGTGCAACTCGGGCCACTAGCATCCATGGGCTCAAGCCAGCAACGACTCCAGGGTCGAATCCATCCATCCGTCTCGGCTGATGGAAAAGCTCCTGCGGCGCGACCCAGAGTCCGAGCACCAAAAGACCTATTGCCATACCGATCAGGAGTTTCCCACCTGTGGTTCCGCTGAAATCATAGTTCTTCCAAAACCAGAGCACTGCCGCGGCGCAGACACTGCTTTGGATCGGATAGATCCAGTACATCGGGTCCAGAACCACTCCACAGAATGAGGTGATCCCCAGCGCCTTGGCGGCGGAGACAGCAGCCAGACCGACCATGAAAAGCACAAAGGGGAGCGTGTAAGCGAGCAGCTCCCTGCGGGTGGTTGTCATCATCTCTGGCTATCAGCCGACACTCGAATATGGAACTATTTTACGATTCACAGGGGTAAAGTGGATAAATGGGATATGAAGCTTCAGCAGGATCGCGCCGAACTGAAAATTTCCATAGGGTAAGAACTTCATTTCATAGATCTTGTTCCTCCATCTTTTTCATCCCCTTCATCCCTGTGACCAAAACCACAAAATCCGAAATTCTCCCGCTCCTTGGATCCCATGTGCCGACGATCGGCGGTGTTGCGACAGCTATTGACCGTGCTGTCGGGATCGGCTGCACGGCCATGCAGATCTTCGTGAAGAACAACATGCAGTGGTTTGCCAAGCCCCTGCCTGAGGCGGATGTGAAGGCTTTCACTGATCATCCAATGCGGGGACGGCTGGGAGCCGTGGTGGCGCATGCCGGTTACCTCATCAACCTCGGGGTCGAGGGAACCGAGAACCATGAGAAATCTCTGCGCTCCCTAGCCGACGAGATGCTTCGCTGCGAGCAACTCGGTATCCGCTCTCTTGTTCTCCATCCCGGTTCCCATCTCGGCATGGGTATCGAGGCCGGCATCGCCTGTGTCATTCGCAATCTTGACAGGTTGCACGCCGAGAACCCGGAGCTGAAGGTGCGCATCACTTTGGAAACAACAGCCGGTCAGGGCGCCTGCCTCGGAGCGCGCTTCGAGGAAATCGCGGCGATCCTCGTTGGAGTGAAGGATCGCAAGCGCCTGGAGGTCTGTCTCGACACAGCCCATGTTTTCGCCGCCGGATACGATCTCTCGGCTCAAAGCGGTGCAGAAACGACCTTCGCAGAGTTCGATCGGGTGATCGGCCTGAATCATCTCTCTCTGCTCCATATCAATGACTCGAAGGCCGCGCTCGGCTCACGAGTCGATAGGCATGACAATCTCGGCAACGGAAAGATCGGCCTAGATGCCTTCCGCTGGATCATGAACGCGCCCGCGTTGGCCGAGATCCCGAAAATCCTGGAAACCCCCAAGGGGAAAGACCTCGCCGAGGACGTGGAGGCAATGGCCCTGCTCCGGAGCTTTCTGGAATAACCGATTGACTCGCGCAAAGGCGCAAAGGCGCAGAGGTAATGATGTGGAAGATTCGTTGAGGATCGAAAAAACTACGCCGTGATTTCCCCCTCTCTTTATTTCAGATTTCCATGTTCCTCTCTTTCTCTGCGCCTCTGCGCCTCTACGGGATAATTACCGCTTCTGACAATCCGTTTGATTTTCCGAGTTGCCGATCTTAGAACTGATCACCCCATGTACGAAGAAGAGAACTCCGCCTACTCGAGCGCCTACCGCCAATATGCCCAAGACAATGTCCTCGAGAGCCGCGAGCTTCAGGTGGAGCGGAAGTTCTTCCGTCTTGAAGTCCGTGAAAACGACAGGGGTCGCTTTCTGAGGATCAACGAGGAGAACCAAGGACGACGCAATACCGTGATCGTCCCCGACTCCGGCTTCGGCGATTTTGCGAAGGCGATCAGCGAGATTCTGGCATCTCAGGCCAAGTCCTAAACATTCTTAGGACGCTCTTCATATCCGGGGAAATAAGGGATGAGTGACACGACCGCCGCGCGGAGCACAGAGGATCTCTGCAGTAGCTGCGGCATGTGCTGTGACGGAGTGCTCTTTCACACGGTCGAGCTCCAGGCGGGAGACCAGCCCAGGAGACTTTCTGCACTGGGGCTGAAGATTCGCAAGCAGAAGGGGGTCGAGTTTTTCCTCCAGCCCTGCTCGGCCCATCGCGAAGTGTCGGGGAAATGCTCCTGCCTGATCTACGAGGATCGTCCGGCCCGCTGCAGGGCCTTTGATTGCCGTCAGCTCCGTGGGGTTCTCGCGGGCGAAGTCACCGAGGAGGTTGCGCTGGAAAAAATCCGCGCGGCTCGTGAGAAGGTATCACAGGTCACGGTTATCATGGGTCAGATCGCCGAGACGAATCCCAGCCGCTCGCTCGCCCATCGTGTGGCAAATGCACTCACTCTTCCGAAGGGCGCCGACCAGACACCTCTTCATGATGAACTCAAGGTCGCCATGGAGGATCTGGAGGCCTTACTCGTGAAAGACTTCCGCGTCTAGTTTGGCTAAATCTCGCCTTCGGCGTCCGTGAACACTCCCCTTCAGATCCTAGTCATCCGGCGCGATAACATCGGTGATCTGATCTGTACCACACCCCTGCTTCATGGGCTGCGCAGAAAGTATCCCGATGCCCGGATCTCGGTTCTGGCCAGCAGTTACAATGTGAATGTTCTGGATGAAAATCCCGATGTTGATGAGGTCTTTGTCTTCCTGAAGAAGAATCAAAAGAGCCATGGATACGGGCGGCTGGGGATGCTCTGGAACCGCTGGCTACTTCTCCGCACGATTCGTAAGCGCCGCTTCGATCATATCATCCTGGCAAACGGAGGCTGGCGCTACGCCCACACGCTCGGCGGGAAACAACTGATCGGGTTTCGCGAGCCCGGGGAGCCGGCCCATCGTCAGCCCGATGTTCTGGCTCCGGATCACAACGGCCTCGAGGAGCATGAGGTTTCCAAGATGGGAAGGCTGGGAGCCCTACTCGGTATTGAAGAGTCACTGGGTGGCACGAAGCTCTTTCCAGATGCGGCCTTGGTCGTTAGAGAAAGCAAGCGTCTGAAAGCCTTGGGATGGAACCCGGAGAAGGCCTCCATGGCACTTCACCTCAGCTCTCGAAATCCTCTCCAGCGGTGGCCTGAGGAATCATTCATCGAACTTGCCAAGGCCTTGACCGCCTCTGGGGACAACCAGATCCTGCTGTTCTGGTCACCAGGTGCCGAGGACGACGCCATGCATCCCGGTGATGACGAAAAGGCAGGACGCATCCAGGCCCGACTTGACGGTCTGCCGGTCTTTTCCTGTCCCACCGCAACAATCAAGGAGCTGGTTGCCGCCGTTTCCCTCGCTGATCAAATGATCTGCAGCGATGGCGGAGCGATGCATGTCGCCGCTGCCTTGAATAAACCGATTGTCTGCTTCTTCGGCACCAGCTTTGTGCCGGAGTGGCATCCTTGGGGTGTACCCTACATCGCGCTCCAGAAATCTTCCCAAAGCGTCGCCGACATCACGGTCGAGGAAACCTTGGCGGCTTTTGCTGAACTGCAGAAAAAATAAGTCGCAAAATAAGTCTCCCGCTGAGGCGCAGAGACGCAGAGTTTTAAGCCTCTTAGGTAAGGATCTTTAGGCTGCCTTGGGTTGAGTCATGGTTACCATCTGCGCATTTCCTAATGCTTTGTTTTTTCTCTGCGTCTCTGCGCCTCTGCGCGAGTCCTTGTATTTATCGACGCCCAAGTGATCGTGCCAGAAACTGGCTGATGAACTAGAGGATGCCTCAGCGTCCTCTCACCGCAACATAGACGGTTCCGGTGGATTCTCCTCCGCGGATGGGGTTTGGAAAGCTCACCACCGGAGCCTCCACCCGCGCGAAGACCTCCCGGAGTCTGGAGCAGAACTCTTCGTCCGGCGACTCGTCCGACCACATGGCGAAGACCCCACCCGGATGCAGATGCCCTCTCAACGTCTGCAATCCCTCCACGGTGTAGAAAGAGGCGTGGCGTGGATTGAGCCAATGCTGGGGCGTGTGATCGATGTCCAGGAGAACCGCATGGAATCTCGCTCCCGGGGATTCCGCATGGAATCCTGTCTGCGGGTTCTCCGCGAGTGCAAAGAAATCTCCCTCCACATAGCGTGTCCGCGGATCGGCGGAGAGCCCTGTGCCGAGCGGTACCTTACCGCTCTGATGCCACCGGATCACCGGCTCCAGATAATCAATGATGCTGAGGGATCCCACGCTCGGATTCCCATTCCTCACATTTCTCAGAGCTGCTGCCGCCGTATAACCAAGCCCCAACCCTCCGACGACCACATCCATGAGAACCCCCTCCGGGACCTCCACGGCAGCCAGGCCGAGATCGGCCAGTGCCTCCTCGACCACATAAAAGAGACTACTCATCAGGAACTCCCCGTTGAGTATGATCTCGTGGACAATCTGGTTCTCCAGCATCGGAATCTTGCGCCTCCGCAGAATCAGCTCACCCAGCGGTGTCTCGCAGTAATCAAGCTCCTCAAAGGACTTCTCCAAAGGCTTTTCTAAGGTCTTTTCCAACGACTTTTCCATGTGCTGTCGGCTTATCTGCTTAGATCCGGGCGCGTCGCCGTGTCTCGCGGCTGTTGGAGTGACCCCCTTTACTCCACCAAGCAGGCGCCGGAGCGGGCGCCTTCTTTTCATCAGGCTCGTTCTTGAACTTGAGCTTCGAACTGTCCGGATTTTTCTTTGCGGGCTGACGCTTGGAAGAATTTCTAAAAGATTTCCCCATTTTTCCAGCTTCGACCTTCCGGTACATTTCCAGACGGCAGTTGAATCCCCCGAGATCAACCGTCTGCTGGTATTCCCGATACAGGGTCGGATCCTCGGGTTGGGTACGCAAGGGATTCACCAGGACCAGCCTCCCTCCGGGGCGGAGCGCTCGGGATGCGGCTGCATAGAGATCCGCAAAGAGCCCCTGCATATCCTTGATGCGGACGCGCCGACCTAGTGGGGGATTCGTGATGATCAGCGAAATGCTTCCGGGAGCAATGGCTGCATTTCTGAAATCACACTCCGTGAACGAACTTGTAATGGACGTTTCCATTCCCTCGATCTTTGCCGCTTCAAAATTGGCCCGGGCCACCTCGATCGCCTTGGGATCCAGATCCGTACCGTGAACAGCTGTCACTCCGCCCAGCAGTCCCCGCTCGATAAGCTCAAGCCCCGAACCGCAGAAGGGATCCCAGATCACCTCGTCATCGCAAAATCCAGCTAGACTCGCCATACAGGCCGCCAGCGGTGGATGCGAGGCGGCCGCGATGTCGTCCTGTCTGTAGCCCAGACGCGGGTCGGGATAGAGCCGTGGTCGCAGCTCTACAGAAGATTCACCCCGGTTGGCAGCCAGCACGTCGATCGACCAGGGAGCCTGCCGGGCATCATTCAGGATCTCGGGGCAGAGGGCGTAGGCACGATCGATCACCTGACGGATGGCACCCCGCTGATGGCCGCCTCCCGCAAATTCCAATCGATAGCGCGGTGCATTCTCTGTGCCGCTGAGCATGAGATCACGGGCTCGCTCAGAGGCGATGCAGCGGGCTAGCGGCTCTACCCACTTAGGCCCCTCCTCTCCGCTTACTGTTCCGAGGGGAAAAGCCACCGTGGCAAAGCAGCGGAGCTGGTAAAGAGAAGCCAGTTTGAACTCCTTCAGTGGCTTGAGTGTGACGCAGCCGGGCTTGGTCGATTCGATCAGCCACTGCATTGTGGAGAGCTTTTCAGCCGCCTCATCGCGGACGAAATCCTCCAGACCGCGGCGGCAGCGTAGCAGCACCCTCATGTCAGCGTCCCCATGACGCAGGGGAAGCAGGGCGTCGAGAAGAACGCCTCCGGCATCCTCCTTGCGCGAAACACCTGCCTTCACCTTCTGAACCGTCATCGCCGGCAGTTCTATCCCTTCCTCGATCAGAGCCAGCGTTGCCTCGCCGCCGACCTTCTCCAGGGCGCGTCCGAGATAACGGGCTTCCCGCCCCTCCTTATCCTTAATGCCGGACTTGAGCAGTGCCAGTATCTCGCGTTCGCCGACCTCGCCCGCGCCGATCTTGGGCAGCGCAGCCAGGGCATAGCGGCGGATCTTTTCCTGAGGATCCTTCAGCAAGTTGATCAGCCAAGCTCGAACTACTGCCTGTTCCTCATCCGTCCCGAATCGGGAAAAGATCATCCCGACCGCTCGGATCACAGCCACGCGCTCCAGCCGCTCACGGGCCTGTGCCGCATCGAAGCGGGGCACTTCACGAGCCCACAGCTCCTCCTTGGGCAGATCCCGCAGTTGCTTGTAGAGGTCCTGATCGGATTTCATCGCAGGATCATGCCAGCTTGGCGCGCAGAACCGAGTTTTAATCCATCGGCGCATGCCTTCTGCCGCATGTTTTCTTGGACTCTCATAGGATCCCGGCCTACAAGGGGATCCGCTCCTCATGAACCGACTTCTCCCACTCCTCTCTATCCTCATTCTTCCGCTCCTTCTTCTCCCAGCCTGCACCTCCCACTTGCAGCAGAAGGAGAACTTCCTGCGCGAAGCTGGGTTCTTAGCCGTAAGGCCGACAACGCCCTCCCAGATTACCAAAGTCCAGGCCCTCACTCCTGGCAAGATCACGCAGATGACCCGCAAGGGACACACACTGTTCGTCTACTCAGACCCTCGCAAGAATCTCCTACTTGTTGGTGCTAATCCCCAGTTTGAGCGTTACCAGCACATCCTCTATTCCAAGGTCGTCATTCCTGATCGGGCCGCCGACAAGGAAGATAAACTTCTGGCGGACGACTATGCCGGATGGGGTGGAATGATGGATCCCTTCTTCGGTCCCATGTTTTACTAAAAGCCTTATCCTCGCCTCTCCTGCTTGATCCTCTAACCATACTCTTCGCATGAACCGTTACCTCCGACATCTTGCCCTCTGTGGCCTCTCCCTCGCGCTATTTCTCTCCGGATGCGCCACCCATCTGCAAAAGAAGGAGACCTTCCTTACTCAAGCTGGCTTCCGTGCTGTGAAGCCGCAGACGCCTGCCCAGATCGCCCACTTCCAATCGTTACCTCCCGGACATATCCGCCACGAAGAGAAGAACGGCCAAACCCTTTATATGCTGGCTGATCCATCGAAAAACCTCCTACTCGTTGGTGGCGAAGCCGAGTACGCGCAGTACCAGGAGATCCTCTATGCCAAGGAGGTCGAGCCAGGTAAGAAGACCGACAAGATCACCAAGGGAATCGCCAACATCTGGGATCAGGGTTGGGGTTCGGTACTCGGGTCTATGGTGCCGCAGTAGCAGATCCGTCCATTGGGAATGTGGGACGGATCGAGGTAGATAGGCTGAAGGCTTTTTGACTGTTAGGGCCAGGGGGAAGAGGTAGGTATTGAGTGGTATCCACTGTTTTGTTGATTTCGATTACCTCCAGCCGTAGGGGTTACTTCTATGAGCTTTGCTGAAGTCCTTGAAGAATTGCCGGCCCTTTCGCTTGCTCAGCATCAGGAGCTTGTCGCTCGTGCTATCCAATTAGACGATCAGGGTCTGAGCGAAGCACAAGATTCTCTTCTTCAGCGGCTTGATGCACACCGCGCATCTCCCGAATCCTCCGTGCCCTTTGCCAAAATGAAGCAACACCTCAGGTCGCTTGTCGGCCTGTAAGTTGGCTGCTGGTTTTTCGTCCCGAATTCAGGGATGACGCCTCGGAGGTGATTGATTGGTACGAGTCCAGAAGTCCTGGCCTCGGAGCCGCTTTCGTTGAGGAGGACTGCGCGGTCTAGTTCCCCTGCGGATGCTCCTCGGTAATCTCGGCATCAACCTGCTTCCTGATCAGATCGTCATCCCCTCCGCTTATCAGGCCTTCGGCCCCGACGGCCAGCTACTGGATCCCAAGCAGGAGGCCGCAGTCAAAGACCTTGGAGCGATGCTGGCGGTGCAGGTTGAAGAAGGCATCGAGTTGAGACACTTGCGTTTTTGGTCTTGCCGCACTACTCGTCTACTATGGGTAGTACCTTGGATCCCAAGCTTGCCAACAATCCTGTTTTCCTTCGGGTAATGCGGGATGCCTTGTCCATTCAGGATCGCTTCTCCGCAGAGCCCGTGTATGCCAAGACAGGCAAAGGATTTCTCAAGAGTGCTGGGGTAAAGGAAATTGCTATCGCCAAAGTTGCCCGCGAACGCAGTAAGTCATGAATGAGAAGGCGTGGCTTGCGCCGTATTCTTGGGATTTTGTCACAGCGCAGAATGCCGTTTTGTGTCAGGCCAAAAGCGCCCTTCACAAACCGACCTCGGACGGGCACGAACCGGCAAAGGCACTTTGGGAAAGCAGGCACCTTGCAGCGATGCGTCTAGATGAAGCGGTAGAAATCTGCAGGCAGTGCCATCGTCTGGCCCCATTCTGCTTTTACAATGGTAACACCTTCACTGCCATCATCCGTGACGTGATCTCGAATCTCGGGCTTGAAGAAGATCAAACGATACTGCTCCGAAGCCTTGCAGGACACATCGTTGCCGGCGTGGCCTCGAATGAAGAGGTCGATTCTTTCCGAAAGTTTCTGGAAGCCTAGGACACTTGGTGTCTGGTGGAGTTGCTAGGATGGTGTTCCTATGAAAACACTATTCCTCGTTGGCTTATTAGCCGCCGCGCCCCTGCAGGCCGGTGATCTCACAACCACGATCGCCGTCAACCAGGCAATTGCCACACCCGCTGACGGGATTCCCCGACAGCAGATGATCCGGAACAACGCCCAACTCGCCACCGTTTCGACGGATGGTCATGGCAGCGCGGTCATCTTCACCGACCGTGAAGTCATCCACGTCCAACCCAACCCGCTCGGGGGCGTCTCCATGTTCAGCTCCGCGCCGGATCGCCGCGCCTGTAACGAGGAGCAATAGAGGATCCATCCCGCTGCACCATGAAGAGCATGACGGAACTGGCGAAGAGGCTGGGGAGGCCGGCAGTGTGGATTGCTGGTGTGCAGAAGCGTTTTGGCCTGCCTGTGCTGGAGAGTTATTCCGAAGGGTATGAGTCGTTTCTCCGGAAGATCCTGCATCTTCGCATACTCGGCGTGAGTGAGGAGACCGTTCGGGAGTTCTGGGCTGTGGAGCAGAAGCTGATCGAGGTGCTCCATCTGGATTCGCAGAGTTCTCCAACCTGGACGGTTGATGCCTGCTCCGTTGCCGCCGAACCCGATCGTCGCTTGCTCCTCTCCAACATCGACCTTGGCTTTATACTACCAGCGACAGAACTTCAGATCGGCTTGAACTTCGCGACTTCCTCACCCGAACTCTTTGCCGGGAAGGAAATGGGCGAGGACGCCCTGCGGCTCATCAGCGACTACCGCACCCGCCTTACCTCAATCCGTTTGTCGGTTGGTTCAGAATTATCCGTCCTGAAGGGAGCAATCAAATGGGGAATGGCCATGGTTGAATCTGGAACTCGGGAAAGCAGGAAATTGAATTAGGAGGCGTATAGGCTCTAGCTTTTTAGACGCTAGGAACCGCATGGTGAGGACATAACCATGAATCGCCTGAAAATTTGCTGACTTGCTACATGGCTTGGCTACAATGCAGGATTTTGTATTGTTGAAATATGGCTCGCTACTCACTTAAACCTACAGATGAGCAGGAGGCAGTTATTTCGTCGGATCTTTCTCCGGAAACGTTGTTAATTATAAATGCCTACGCCGGAACAGGGAAAACAGCTTCTTTAGAACTACTCGCTGCCGCATCTCCTAAAAAAACGTTTGTCTACCTTTGTTTTAATAAAGAAACCGCTATAAAAGCTCGTCGTAGATTTCCTAAAAATACGGAATGCCGAACAATCCACAGCTTTGCGTTTAGAGCCACTGGTTATAGGTATAAGCAGAAAATAGGCAACCTAAGGCCACTCGTGGTGATGAAACTCTTGGGCTTAAAGACACCGCATGTTGCTGTTTTCATCATTCAAGTAGTTGAGAGATTCTTCTATAGTGTTGATGCCGAGATTGGCGAAAAGCACCTGCCTAGCGTGTTAGAATGCCTCATTAATCCTAGCACGCTATTATATGAAGCGCGCCGCTTATGGAAATTGATGCAGGATGTTTCCTCAAGCTGCCCGATGACCCATGACGGCTATCTTAAATTATGGTCATTAAGTACCCCCCTTCTGCACGGCTACGACGTAATTCTCCTTGATGAGGCCCAAGATATTAATCCTGTAACCCTAGATATCGTTTTAAGACAAAATACCAGTCTAAGAACTCCCTTGGTAATGGTGGGTGATAAACATCAGAGTATTTATCAATTCAGGCATGCAATAAATGTTATCGAAAAACTAGAAGGCTACGCTACTTCTTCTGTTTCTTTAACAAGTTGTTTCCGTTTTGGTGCGAACATTGCATCGGTAGCAACCCGTTTTTTAAATCAGTTCAAAAACGATCCTGTTCAATTAGTGGGAGTTGGACCTTCAAAGAGTAGATTATCTGGCTCTGCTACAATCAGTCGCACAAATGCTTTTTTGATTGGAGCTGCGATACCATATTCCGAAGCAGGCGAGCTACTTCATTTTGCCGGAACATCTGAGCGAGAGAGTTGGGATCCTTACTACACATACGAATTTCAGACCCCACTAGATTTACTTTTTCTAAAGCAAGGGGATAGATCAAGGATACGAACGCCATACATCATGGCATTCAAATCATGGGCAGAAGTGCTTGACCACGCACAAGGGCAAGACGGATCTGGTGCGGACGATGAGCTGGCCAAGCATGTCGCTCTAGTAAACACCTATGGTGACTCGCTGCCGTCCATTATTGATTCAATCAGGTCTAATTCTACAAGTCCTAGTAAAGCCTCTATTTCCTTTGCCACTGCTCACAGGGCTAAGGGCGGTGAATGGAGGCGTGTTAAGATGACCGATGATTTTACACTTCTTGATGAGTTGCTCAGCATGAAGGAATTATTACCTCGCGGTGAAGAAAACGATGATTGTTTTCAGGAAATGAATCTTCTGTATGTGGCAATGACTCGGGGAGCAGAACAAGTTGATTTCAATCAGGATCTCAACCAATGGCTGAAAAAAGATGGTTCTCAAACAATAGATCTCGATACTAACCAAAACATCAAACTATCAAATAAAATGAACGATACAGAGTGGGTGTTAATTGATACTGAAACAGACGGCTTCGCTGAACCAGTGCATGTTGTTGAAATTGCCGCCCAAAAAATGAGGGGATGGCTACCCGATGGAGATAAATTTCGGGTGCTTTTAAATCATAATGTAGATATTCCCGAGGCAGCTACGGCTATTCATGGATACACAAAAGCGTTTCTCGCAAAGAACGGCGTTGATCCAATAGCGGCTCATCAACAGTTTTCTACATTTGTAGGCGACCGCCCCATTGTTTCTCACAATTTAAGTTTTGATTGGAATCGTGCATTGTTTTCCGAATGGCTACGCCTGGGTCTTCCGCCGGCAGGGAGGAGAGGATTCTGTTCTCTTATGCTGTGTCGCCGCGTCATCGGTGATGCAGATAGCTACAGCCTTTCATATCTGGCCGATCGGTTTGATATTAACGCCAGCCATGCTCATCGTGCTTTTGGTGATGTGGATACTTTAACAACACTATTTACCTCGGTCATTTATCCCAGAATCGCATCTATTGGATTAGACTCTTTTGAATCTCTAACTGAATTCTCCAAAAAAACTCCGATTGCAAAGTGCTTGAGTGCTCTTTCCTCTGCAAAAAATGAAATCGTAGCATCTAAGCCTGAGTTTACGGATCACTGGTATTTTATCGATCCTAATGAAAACCAAGCCTTAGGTCCCTTTCCTGCCTCAATAATTCTAGAAAAAACAGCGCCTCTGACTTGTTGGGTATGGAGGGAGGGTATGCAGGACTGGACCGCTTCGAATGAAGATGCAGAATTTATTAGATGTTCCGAAACTCAACTAAACCATCTCCCTGGACCACTCGAAGAAACTGAGCGTGCTAAGCTTTCTGAACTAATGGGGCTGTGTCAGGGTCTTATCGCTGACGGAAAAATTACCACATCAGAAGTCAGTTATCTTGGCGATTGGTTTGCTAAAGCCGGCCCAATACGAAATTGGCCAGGAACAGAAATTGCCGATACGCTAGAGCGCATCACAGAAGATGGTTACGTTTCTAAAGAGGAAAAGCTCGAGCTTCTAGCTCTGCTTCGTCGAGTTTGTCCCTGATATCTTTTATAGGCTGCGGGATTTTGGATGGAGAGCAAGGCTGCCAAGCGCCGCTGTAGTCAACTACAGCAAGCGCAGGCCAACAAAGCTATCCGCCAAAAACACCAGTCGGCACCGCTTAGGCAGTACGTCCGCAACAGGATTTAAACTTTTTGCCGGAACCACACGGGCAAGGGTCGTTGCGACCTGCAGTCTTGGGTGCCCTCGGAGCCGGAGCCTTCTGCATGGCCTGATCAAAGGCTGACTGAGCGGCTGGCGCCGATTGCATCGTATCGGCCTCTCCCTCATTCGCTCCGAGGTGTCCCTCGGAACCGAGCAGATCCTTCTGCATGAGGTGACGCGGTAGTGAAGCGAGCAACTGCTCAAAGGCCTGGAGATTGGTCGTGCTACGGAAGAGGTTGTTCAGGACCTCGTTCTTGATGCTCTCCATGAGCTCGACGAACATGGCGTAGGCCTCGGTCTTGTACTCGGTGAGCGGATCCTTCTGGCCGTAAGCGCGGAGGTAGACGGCCTCGCGGAGTCCGTCCATGGCGTAGAGGTGTTCCTGCCAGAGGCGGTCGACAGCATTCAGGATGACATACTTCTCGAGTCCCGAGCGGGCGGCCTCGTCCTCGATGGCGGCCTTGCGGTCGTAGGCTTCGACGAGGGTCTTCGCCAGCCACTCGCCGTTCGCTGCGATCTCCCGGGTCTCAAAGGCGCATTTTTCCTTGGTCAGACCGACGGGGAAGGTGGAGTTCACCCACTGGAGGAGTCCGGCGACATCGGGCTCGGCATCGCTGCTCTCGATGGTCAGGAACGCGCCGACCTTCTTCGGCACGACTTCATTGATGACCTCGTGGATAAGAACACGTGGGTTCTCGGCGTCCATGACCTCGTTGCGGTAGCCGTAGATGACCTCGCGCTGCTGGTTCATGACGTCGTCAAACTCGAGGGTCCTGCGGCGCATGAGATAGTTCCTCTGCTCGACGCGCTTCTGGGCGGTCTCGACGGAGCGGTTCAGCCAGGGGTGCTCGAGTTCCTCGCCCTCTTGCATGCCGAAGGTCTCCATGATCTTGGTCATGCGGTCGGCGGCGCCGAAGTTTCTCATGAGGTCATCCTCGAAGCTGATGTAGAAGCGGGAACGGCCGGGGTCTCCCTGACGGGCGCAGCGGCCGCGCAGCTGGCGGTCGATGCGGCGCGACTCGTGGCGCTCGGTGCCGAGGACAAAGAGTCCCCCGAGTTCGGCAACTCCCTCGCCTAGCTTGATGTCGGTTCCACGGCCCGCCATGTTCGTGGAGATGGTGACGGCTCCACGCATGCCGGCGCGCGAGATGATCTCGGCCTCCTGCATGTGGAACTTGGCATTCAGGACGGTGTGGGGAATGTGTTCGCGCTTGAGCATGCGGCTCAAGACCTCGGAGGCCTCGACGCTGGCGGTGCCGACAAGCATCGGCTGACCGCGGCCGTGGGAGGCCTTGATCTCGTCAATGGCGGCGCCCATCTTCTCGCGGCGCGTCTTGTAGATGCGGTCGTTCTCGTCGAGACGGGCGACAACGCGATTTGTCGGGATGACAGTGACGTCGAGTCCGTAGATGTCGTGAAATTCGTTGGCCTCGGTTTCGGCGGTTCCGGTCATGCCGCCTAGCTTCTCGTAGAGGCGGAAGTAGTTCTGGATGGTGATCGTGGCCATCGTCTGAGTCTCGCGGTCGATCTGCACTCCTTCCTTGGCCTCGACGGCCTGGTGAAGTCCGTCGCTCCAGCGACGGCCTGCCATCTTGCGACCGGTAAAGGTATCGACGATGACGACCTTGTTCTCCTCGACGACATACTCGACGTCCTTCTCGTAGAGGCAGTAGGCCTTGAGGAGCTGGGCGATGTTGTGCATCCGCTCGGCCGAGTGGTCACAGTGCTGCTGGGCGGCGGCTTTCTTGGCCGCCTTCTCGGAATCGGAGAGCGTGGCGTCCGTCTCGATGTCGGCGAACTCGGTGAGGAGATCGGGCAGGACGAAGGCGTTCGGGTCGTCGGGGTTGAGGAAGCTGCGACCCATCTCGGTGAGGTCGGCCTCCTGCTGCTTCTCCTCGATGGTGAAGTAGAGCTCTTCCTTGAGTGCGACGAGGGCGTCCTTGGAAGTGTCCTGGTAGAATGAGAGCTCGGCCTTGTCGGTGAGGCGGCGCAGCTCGGGATCCTCCATGGCGCGCAGGAAGCCCTTGTTACGGGGCTGGCCTAGCTTGACCTTGAAGAGGGCCATGCCGGCGGCTTCCTTCTCATTCTTCGCAAGGAGTTCCTTGGCGTCGGCGACGAGCTTGTTGACAAGGGCGGTCTGCTTGCGGACGAGCTGTTCGACAAGCGGCTTGAAGCGGTCGTACTGGTGAGTGGAGACCGTCGCGGGCCCGCTGATGATGAGCGGGGTGCGGGCCTCATCGATCAGGATGGAGTCAACCTCATCGACGATCGCAAAGTAATGGCCGCGCTGGACCTGCTGCTCGCGGCTGGTCGCCATACCATTGTCACGGAGGTAATCGAATCCGAACTCGCTGTTGGTTCCGTAGGCAATGTCGCACTCGTACTGGGCGCGGCGTTCCTCGGGGGACTGGTCGTGCTGGATGATGCCGGTGGTAAGTCCGAGGAAGGCGTAGAGCTGGCCCATGCACTCGGCGTCGCGGCGGGAGAGATAGTCGTTCACCGTGACCAAATGGACGCCGCGACCGGTGAGGGCATTCAGGTAGACGGGAAGTGTAGCGACCAGCGTCTTGCCCTCGCCAGTGGCCATCTCGGCGATACGCCCCTTGTGAAGCACCATGCCGCCGACAAGCTGGACATCGAAGTGGACCATGTTCCAGGTGTACTCGTAGTCGCAGACCATGAACTGCATTCCGACCATGCGGCGGGCGGCGTTCTTCACAACGGCGAAGGCCTCGGGGAGTATCTCGTTCAGTCGTTTCTGGAGAAGGTCGGGATCCTGGATCTGGGAGAGCTCGGCCTTCCAGACAGCGGTCTTTTGCTTAAGGGCCTCGTCGGGAAGGGACTGCAGGCCGGCCTCGATCTCGTTGATCTTGGCGACAAGGGGAAGCATCCGGCGCACTTCGCGCTGGTTCTTCGATCCGACGATTTTCTTTAAGATCCAGTTAAACATGAAAAGAGGCCCGGTTTAGGGAAAGGTCACTAAACCCGAAGGAGTTCCTTGTAGCAAGCCAAGGAGGATAGGTAATCGGTGATAGGGTTTCGGGTTTCGGGTTTCGGGTTCCCGGCAAAGGGCACGGGTCAGGACGTAGGTAACACCCGGCCCCGTTTTGCCGAACCCCCATGACCAATCCCCTATCGCCTATATCCCAGCACTACCTCGTCGCTCGGCGAAAAAGGACTTTAGCAGTTGTCCGCTCTGCTCTCCGAGCACACCGCCGGTGATTTCACACCTGTGACTGAGTCCATCCATCTGAAGGATATTGATGCTGCCACCTGCCGCTCCTCCCTTGGGATCATGGCATCCAAAGATGACCCTCCTGACCCGTGAGTTCACCAGAGCCCCGGCACACATCGGACAAGGCTCCTTGGTCACGTAGAGGTCGCATTCGTTCAGGCGCCAATCGCCGATCGAGTTCTCCGCTTGGGTAATGGCCAGCATCTCGGCATGAGCGGTGGCGTCCTTGAGGGTCTCCACCAGATTTGAGGCGCGCGCGATGATCTTCCCCTCGCGAACGACCACGGCACCGATCGGCACCTCCTCGGACTCATAAGCCTTGAGCGCCTGCCGCAGCGCCTGACCCATGAAATAGTCATCGCTGGTCAGATCAATGATCGGATCCTCGGAAGGCTCATCTTGAAAGGATATTTCCATGCGTCATGAGCCTAGCCCAAAGAAACCTGAAACCTGAAACCTGAAACTTGAGGAAATCTCACGCTCCATCCAGCGCCCCTCCCACTATCCCCCCATTACCAATCACCGATTCCCTATTACCTATCCCCGCAGGGCGCGGATCTCAGCAGCGCGGTCGGCGGCCTTGAAGACCGAGGTGCCTGCTACCATGACATCGGCACCGGCCTCACGGCAGAGGGCGGCGGTCTTGGCATCGATTCCTCCATCCACTTCGATCAGGAATCCGAGTCCCAGATCCTTACGAAGTCGATCGGCTTCCTGAATTTTGCCCAGCATGTCGTTCATGAAGGGCTGTCCGCCGAAGCCCGGCTCGACCGTCATGATGAGCAGGATGTCGAAACGGCCAAAGAGCTCGCGGACCTGATCGAGCGGTGTTCCGGGCTTGATCGAGAGACCGGCTTTTTTCCCGGCGGCTCTCACGGTATCGAGCGTTACTCCGGCATCGTGATTGGCCTCGAGGTGTGAGGTGACGGAGGCAACGCCTGGAATATCCATGAATTGTCCAATGTAGCGGTCGGGCCGCTGGATCATGAGGTGAACATCGAGCGGAAGAACCGTGTGACGCCCGGCGGCTTTCACGATCGGTTCGCCAAAGGAGATGTTCGGTACGAAATCCCCGTCCATGACATCGCAGTGAATCCAATCGGCTCCAGCGGCCGTCACGCTGGCAACCTCGTCGCCAAGGCAGGCGAAGTTACTTGCCAGGATCGACGGTGCGATGATGGAGCCCATATGTTATGCGGTGCGGACTAGGCCCTAAACTAAATGTGGATGGCGTGACCGAGTGCCGCCTCGGTCGCCTCGAAGATCGCCTCGCTGAGCGTGGGATGTGCGTGGATCGTGGAGGCGATGTCGTCGTAGGTGGCCTCGAGCGTGATGGCGAGTCCCATCTCCGCAATCATCTCGGTGGCATCCGCCCCGATGATGTGTGCTCCGACGATCTCGCCGTGCGGCTCGTTGAAAAGGAGCTTCACAAATCCGTCCGTCTCTCCGACTGCAAGGGCCTTGCCGCTGGCCTGGAAGGGGAACTTGCCGATCTTGACCTTGAGTCCCTTTTCCTTGGCGGCACGCTCAGTGAGTCCGACGCTCGCGACCTGCGGCTGGCAGTAGGTACAACCGGGGAACGTTCGCCTGCGGGAGGGGGTGCGCTTGCCGAACATTCCCTCGACGGCCTGAACGGCCTCCCAGCTGGCGACATGGGCAAGCCATGGTGGCCCGATAATGTCTCCCGCCGCGTAGACGCCGGGGATGCTGGTCTCGTAGCGGTCGTTGACGGAAATATATCCTCGTTCGTCGAGCTTGATCGCAGCCGCGCCGCCTGGAAGCAGTGGCGAGACGCCGATCGCCACGAGCGCGACATCGGCCGAAAGTGTTTCGTTAGCACCGCCGGAGACAGTGATCTTCACACCGTCTTTCGTGGCCTCGGCTTTCTCGACCTTCGTGCCGGTGAGGATACGAATGCCCTGCTTGGCAAGGGACTTCTCGAGCGCGACAGAAACCTCGGTGTCCTCGACAGGAAGGATGTTCGGCATCATCTCGACGACGGTCACCTTCGAGCCGAAAGCATTGAAGAAGTAGGCGAACTCGATGCCGATCGCTCCGGCCCCGATGACGATGATCTCCTTGGGCTGCTTCGCGATGGCAAGCGCATGGCGGCTGCCGATGACGCTGGTGCCGTTGAACGCAAAGCCGGGCATCTCGCGGGTGACAACGCCCGTGGCGATCAGGATCTTAGGCGCGGTAAGTTTCTGCTCCGTGCCATCAGCGCCCCGGACCTCGACCTCGCCGGCTTTCGCAACGCTGGCATCACCCTTGATGTAGTCGACCTTGTTTTTCTTGAAGAGGAACTCGATGCCGCCGGCGAGCTTGTCGGCAACCTTGCGGGACCGGCCGATGACCTTGTCCCAGTCGTACTTGAGCCCCGAAACCTCGAGCCCGAAGTCTGCCGCATGGTGATCTATCAGCGAATAGAGCTCCGCGTTCTTGAGCAGGGCTTTGGTCGGGATGCAGCCCCAGTTCAGGCAGGTGCCTCCGGCCCTTTCCTTCTCGACGACAGCGACGCGCTTGCCGAGTTGGGAGGCGCGGATAGCGCCGACATAGCCGGCGGGGCCGCCGCCGATAACGATGAGGTCGTAGGGTGTCGTGGACATAAGTGAAAAGAGATTCTTTGCGGCGAGGCCATGCGTCAAAAAGATTCTTGCTCGAAGTACTCGTGGGCCGATTTCCAAGGAGACTTTTTCCGCACGTCGGTTATCGTAAGCCCATGGAAATAACCCTGTCCTTGACCGGAGATATTCCTGTCTTCCATCTGAACGGCAGGCTCGACATGACCACGAGCCCGCTGCTCGAGGAGCGACTCAAGCCCCTTCTGACGGAACCGGGCCAGAAGCTAGTCTTCGACTGCGCGGAGCTTACCTACATCAGCAGCGCGGGACTGCGGGTTTTTCTCTCCACGATGCGTCATCTCACTGCGGAGAACGGAGGCGTCGTGTTTGCACGCCTAAGCGCGCCTGTTGCAGATCTTTTCCGGTTGGCGGGCCTGGAGGATCTTTTTTTGATTACCCCGACCCTCGAAGAGGCGGCAAGCAGACTCCTGCCTGGTCGAGCAGGCTGAGCAAAAGATCAGTCGCTAGCCGGCGGCTGTGCCATAGCTGCTTCCTTTCGCATCCAGACCGAGAGCACCGAGATGTCGGCCGGAGTGATGCCGCTGATCCGCGCGGCTTGTCCCAATGTTCCCGGAGTAAAATCAGCAAGCTTTTGGCGGGCCTCCAGACGGAGGCTGGGAATGCTTTCGTAAACAAGTGTCCGCGGAATCTCTGTCTCCTCCTGATGCCGCTGCCGTTCGATTTGGTCTTCCTCCCGGCGCAGGTACCCCTCGTACTTGAGATCTATTTCCATCAAACTCCAGATTTCGGAGGCATAGCGTCCGAAGAGTTCCCCAGGAAGTTTCTCCGGTGTGTTCTCAGAACGCTTCATCCACTGCGCCAGCGGGATTCCCTCATGAATAATGGACGTGGTTTCCTTACACAGGGCGGCGAGGGCGTTTATCTTGGTTGTAAAGGCCTGCTGTCTGTAATCGCAGGCCATTCCTATCTCTAAAGCCTTGTTGGTCAGTCTGATATCGCAATTGTCTTGGCGCAGCCGTAGCCGGTATTCTGCACGGCTGGTGAACATACGATAGGGCTCCGGAGTTCCTCTGGTCACGAGATCATCGATCATGACACCGATGTATGCTTCGTCGCGTCCAAGTAGCAGCGGCGCTTTTTTCTGAACCTTCAGAGCGGCATTGATTCCAGCCATCAGCCCCTGAGCTGCTGCCTCTTCGTATCCGGATGTTCCGTTGATCTGACCGGCAAAATAAAGCCCCTCTACCTTCTTGGTCTCCAGAGTGGAATGCAGCTGATGGGGGGGACAATAATCGTATTCCACCGCATATCCCGGCCGAAGGATCTCAGCCTTCTCCAGCGCGGGTATGGACCTGATGAACTCGTACTGAATTTCGTAGGGGAGACTCGTAGAAACTCCGTTTACATAAATCTCCCCAGTATGCCGTCCCTCTGGTTCCAAAAAGATCTGATGGCGGCTCTTGTCAGCAAACTTCACCACCTTATCCTCAATGGAAGGGCAATACCGTGGTCCGACTCCCTCGATCGCCCCTGCGTAAAGAGGTGACTGATGGAGATTGGCTCGGATGATTTCGTGCGTTTGTTCGGTGGTGTAGGTTATCCAACAAGGGATTTGTTCCACATGGAACATTCCTTCATGGTAATGATTCAGCGTGTGAAGATCGTCCTTTGTCCGATTGATGCTCTCGGGGATATGAGAGAATAGTGGGGGACGTAGCTCCCCGTCCTGGCGCTCGCACTTTCCAAAATCAATGGATTTGGCCAAGAGTCGGCAGGGTGTCCCTGTCTTGAAGCGACCTACTTCGAAACCGAGTTCCTTAAGATGGTCGCTGAGTGTGGAAATGGTATCTCCCATACGCCCTCCTGGCTGGGTCTGCATTCCTACATGCAAGAGGCCTCTCATGAAGGTACCGGTAGTAATCACCACAGATTTGCCCAGAAACCGCAGCCCGAGATTTGTTTCCACTCCCGTCACGTGATCTCCCTCGACGATCAAGCGCGTGATGTTGGCCTGCTTGAGTGAAAGATTTGGGAGGTCTTCAAGGATGGCCTTCATGCGAAACTGGTAGGCCTTCTTATCACACTGGGCCCTTGGGGCGCGGACGCTGGGTCCCTTCGACGCATTGAGCATCCGGAACTGGATGCCCGTGGCATCGGTGTTCAATCCCATCAAACCGCCCAATGCGTCAATCTCACGAACCATGTGGCCCTTGGCCAATCCTCCGATGGCGGGATTACATGACATCTGGCCGATGGTATCGGCGTTCTGGGTAAGCAACAGCGTGTGTGCACCTAGGCGCGCTGCCGCATGTGCTGCCTCAATGCCAGCATGCCCAGCACCAATAACCACAACATCAAATTGATCCGGGTAGTTAAACATCAGCATTGTTCCACATGGAACTTTTATACAAGTTACTTTTTATAAACGTTTTATGTTTATTTTTAAGGGCTTTATGGATTGGTGGCCCTTTTGGGAACACTTTGTGGATGAATGATTCTTTCTGATGCCTTGTTGTTCCATGAAACATTATTTTATCCTCTCCACCACAGAGGATCGTTCTTCGTTCACACACCGAGAGTAAGCAGTAGAATCCGTAGTTAGAATGGTTTAGGTGTGCGTGGGCCCGCTTATTCACACTCTTATTATTATGAAGAAATTGGCAAAAAGATTTTTTTATAAATCCATCCTGTGAACAACCATGAATGGGTAATGTCGTAGAAAAAGGATCTCGAAGAATTCTTTCAGTGTTGGCTAGGAGCAAATAGAAAAGAACGTCTCATGGGAAGAGTATCGTTAAAAAGACCACGGCTCGGTACAAGATCTCTTTTTGTGTGGATCTTTGCTGTTTGCTTCCTAGGTTCCATACTCGCACACCTTCTTTTTCTGAGTGAATCAAGCACTTGGATAATTCCGGGATTCTCGTCTGCCAGTTACGATACGATTGTTCCAAGAACATTCCGGATGAAACGAGTGGAGATCGATGCAAAAACACTGGGTGATTCAGAACCACTCAAAGAGAAAAAGGAGCAGCATGTGGAAGTCGTCATTTCCCAGGAACACCCCGTGACCGACGGAAAAACCACCACACTGGAAAAGCCACAGGTCATGCAGCAACCCAAGGAAATTCTTCCAGAGGAGAGAGTGGATCAGCATCCACCAGAAAAAGTCGAAAAACTTCCGGATACGGAAACACTCGCTGTGAACGCGCTTCCTAATACAGTGCCGTTTTCCGCTATGGTGCTGGAGCAAGGAAACAAAGCCGAAAAGCACGCACTCCTGCCACTGAGAGAGGATGGGATTTCCGGAACCAGTGCAAAGGCAGGCCAACAGACTGGAGCAGGAGTAGGAACCAACTTCAGTAATATCGATGATCTGCTGGCCGGTACGGCCACCCTTACCCAGGAAACGGCACCCATTTTGATGCCGACGGATCTGCTGTTTGAATACGACTCCGACACGTTGAGAAAAGAAGCATCCGAATCGCTTTTAAAACTTGGGGAGCTGATCAGGAGAAATGCACAGGCATCCTTTCGCATCGAGGGACACACAGATTCCTTTGGAAGCGATTCCTACAATGATCAGCTGAGTCTTCGGAGAGCGGAGGCCGTGAAGGCTTGGCTTCTCCAGAACGCCGGCTTGGATACTCGTCAAATTACAACGGCAGGTCTTGGAAAGAGACACCTCCTGGCTCCTTCAACCGGGAGCGTTACCGAACAGCAGATCAACAGACGCGTCGAAATCGTCATCACAACGCACTGACAAAGGAACACCCTATGGAAGGCATCATCCCTCTCTCGGAACACCGCGCTCGCATCCAGGAGGAAGTCGCTCGGAAGCTCGCGGATGTCCTTGAGGGGGAAAAAGAACTCCCCATAACCAAGCTTCAATCCTTCCTTAAAAAAGAAGAGCACCGGCTGAAGATCTGGCACAAAGGCGGGGGCGGCGGAAAGGAAATTGCAAGCCGCAGAACCGAAATCGTGGATATCCTCGTGCGGGAGATTTTTCAATTCGCGACCAGCAAGGAACTAGGAGAAAAAGAGCTCCCCGGATTTCTGGTGAGTGCATTCGGAGGGTACGGAAGGAGAGAATTGAATCCCTTCAGTGACGTGGACATCACATTTCTGCATGCGGGGAACAAACCGACCGAGGTGATGGAGAGGATCATCTCCAGATGTCTTATGGCTCTTTGGGACCTTGGGTTCAAGGTGGGTCACGCCACGCGGTCGGTACAGGGAGCGATGAGTCAGGCAAACGCCGACATGATGACCAAGACGGCAATGCTGGAAAGCCGCTGGCTAGCAGGCGACAAAAAGTTGTTTCAGGAATTTAGGAGTCAGTTTGAAACCACCTGCGTTAAGGGGAAGGAGAAGGATTACATCGCCTTCCGGATGGATAATCTCAAGGAACTACGGACCAAATACGGGACAAGCGTGTTCATGCAGGAGCCGAACATCAAGTCGGGCTGCGGTGGTCTGCGCGACTATCAGAATCTTCTTTGGATGGGGATGTTCCATTCCGGTGCCTACACAACAAAAAAGCTCGTGGAGGAAAAAATCCTGCGCGAGAGAGAGCGCAAGTCCTTGGAAGAAGCCCACGACTTTCTGCTTCGGATACGCACGGAAATGCACTACCAGACCGGGCGCGCATCAGAGCAGCTAACCCTGCAGCTCCAGGGAAAGGTCGCCACAGCCCTGGGCTATCCGGAGAAAAACATCCTCCGCCGCTGCGAGGCATTCATGAGGGACTATTACAGCCACACGCGTGCGGTTCACCTCATTAGCTCTCTAGCGCTCGGGCGAATTCGCGAGCAACAGGGAAGCCGCATGAACCTACTGAGTAAGCTCCTTGGCAGACAGGCGAGCGTGGACGAAATGGAGATCAGGAACGGGGAACTCTTTCCGAAAGCCAGAGATATCTTCAACCGTGAGCCGGTGCGCCTCATGCGGGCCTTCCAGATAGCGCAGACCCGCAACGTGCATTTCTCCGCAGAGCTGGAGGATCTTGTGAAACGGAGGCTGAAACTCGTGGACCGCACCTTTCAGTACAACAAGGAGAACCGCGCCGTCTTTCTTTCCATCCTCTCGAGGAAGGGCGAGGTCGGGCGCATCCTTCGACTCATGCATAATCTCGGTTTCTTGGGTAAATACTTGCCTGAGTTCGAGCCGCTTACCTGCCTCGTGCAGCATGAGTTCTTCCACCGGTACACCGCCGACGAGCACACGCTGCTCTGCATCGATAAGATCGATGCGCTTCTCTTAACCAAGGAGAAGAAGCTAGCCCGGTACCGAGAAATCTTCCGGAACTTCGAGGACCCCGCGATCCTCTACCTGGCCATGCTGCTTCATGACACAGGTAAGGCCGCCAACACCCAACATCACGAGGAGGCCAGCGCCCTGGCAGCCCAGCGGGTAGCCAGAAGGCTGCAGCTCAACCCGGCGAGGAAGAAAATGCTGATCACGCTCGTCGACAACCACGGGGAAATGAGCGGAACCGCGCGCAGTAGAAATGTCGATGACCCTGCGACGGTGGAGGAATTCTCCGAAATCATCCGAGATCCCGTCACTCTCGATGCGCTTATGGTGATCACTCTTGCCGACGGCATGGGGACAAGCGACGAGGGTTGGAGCGACTGGAAGGAACAGATGGTCTGGTCCCTGTACCACCAGACTCGAGGATTGCTCACCAACAGCGCCGGATTCCGCGAAGAGCAGCGACAGCGCCGGGAAGAGCTGCGCCAGAAGGTCAACGCCGCATTGCCGGACAGGTTTGAAGAAGAGACTTCCGCGCAGATGAACGGCATGCCGGACCGCTACTTCCTTACGAAGGATGCCACGGAAGTATATCGTCACATTCGGCTTTTTCGGCGCTTCTTCGAGGAGGGGTTGAATACAGAAGGGCCAAACCTCTGCCCCGTCATCGAGTGGGTGGACCACCCCGAGTCAGGATATGCCGAAGTTCTTGTCTGCGGGTGGGATAGGGAACGCCTGCTGGAGAGAATTGCAGCCGCGTTCCTAGAAGCGGGGATCAATGTGCTTGGCGCCGACATCTTTACTCGCAGCGACAACCTCGCGCTCGACCTCTTCAAGGTGACCAACCATCGCAACGAACCACTGCCGAGGGAAAGGGAGCGCAAGCTGTTCGAGCAAAAACTCGGGGAATCACTCATGGCCCCCGGCAACAGACTGGTCCCTGTTCCCAAACAAAAACGCGATATTCTCACGGACAGAGAGAAGAGAAATGAAGAGGAGGAATTGCCCGTTTGGGTCGTGGTCAACAACAACGCCCATCCCTCGTGCACGATTCTCGAAGTCCAGGCCCCCGACCGCTTGGGACTCCTCTACCATTTACTGCGGGCAATCTCTCACGGCGGTATCACGATCGAGGCTGCGCGCATCGCCACCGAGCAAAAGGCTGCCCTGGATGTCTTTTATCTCCGCACTAAGGAAGGAGGAAAATTCGAGGACCACAATCAGCTCATGCGTCTCGAACGACGCCTCCGAACAGCAGCGGCGCGCGCAGGGGAAAACAACGGATGATCCGCCAACTACAAAGAAGCATCTTCTGGAGGGGAAGCATCCGTCCCCTCTTGCTCCACCCGCGCGCCGCGATGCTCAGCATCCTGAGTATAGCGCTCGGTGTGGCCGTATTCCTCGCAATCACGATCGCCAACCGCGGAGCCGTTGAGAGCTTTCACCGGGTGTTTGCGATGATTACGGGACACGCCGATCTGGAAATCCGGGGGCGAATTCCCGAATCCGTGCTGCCCGGGGTGATGAATACTCGCGGCGTGAAAGCGGCGACACCGCTCGTTGAGGCGATGGTGACGCTACCAGATTATCCAGGCGAGTCGCTCCACCTTGTCGGCATCGATCCCTTCACAGCAGCAGGACTGCTCTCCCTCAACCCGTCCTTCGAAGACCAAGATCAAAAGCAAACCCAAATCGCAGGAAAAGAGGCTAGTAAAGAAGGCGCGGGCAACCTAGCGGAGTGGCTTGGAGAGGAGTCAGCGATTGCTGTACTAAGAGATTTCCCCGGACGGCACCATCTCAAGCAGGGCGATTCGATCCGTCTCCAAGGCGCCGGACCGGCGCGGATCCTGATCATGCGGCAGGTGATTCGTACGGATGACGCCTCGGCAGAAGGGCGAGGGGGGGTTGCCGCATTGGATCTTGCGACGGCCCAGGAGTGGGTGGGAGAGAAAGGCTACCTGAGCGCCATCCTGATCAAGCTTCGGGACCCCGGGGAGAAGCAGGCTGTCATCGATCGGTTGCAGCGACTTCTACCTGCGGATGTAACCGTGCAGCCCCCGGCACGGAGAACCCAGCAAGTCGACATTATGCTCGCGGCGTTCCGGCTCAACCTCACGGCCCTGAGCCTTGTTTCGTTGATGGTCGGAATGTTCTTTGTCGGTAATTCGGCCGCCGCTTCCGTGGTCCGCCGCCGCGTTTCGCTCGGGATCCTCCGGGCCCTGGGGACAGGAAGGCCAATGATCCTTGCCATGGTTCTTGTGGAAGCGGCGATCAGCGGGTTGATCGGATCCGTCCTCGGCGTCCTGATCTCGCCGCTTATTGCCAGCATTCTCGCCGCGCCGGTGGCTCAGACGGTGACTGCTCTTTACCTTCCGGTCGATGCCCACGGCGGATGGCCCACCCCGCTGGAAGCCCTCGCCGGAATGGTAGCAGGAGTCTTGGCCTCCTTGGTAGCCGCCTGGATACCCGCCCGCCAGGCGGCGGCGGTCGATCCTACGAAGGTCCTCCATCCGGGAACAGCGCCGGAGATCTTTCCCATCCCAGCCCTACCGTTGGCATTCTGCGGAATGGGGGTTCTTTTGCTGGGACTTCTCTGCTCGCTCGGGGCACTGTTCGGAGGGGTTGCTCTGCTCGGATTCGGCGCCGCCTTTTTTGTCCTGGCAGGTTTCTCGCTGATGGTGCCGATGGTGGCGCTTGCCGCGGCGGCGTTGTTACGGAGGTTCCTGGCTCGGCCTCTCTTGACGCGAGGCGCCATCCTCAGGATCGCCCTGGAGCAGACCATGCGATCCCTGCACCGGACGGCGCCGACAATCGCCGCTCTAGCTGCCGCCGCCGCGATGACGGTGGGAATCAGTGTCATGATTCATTCCTTTCGCGGCAGCGTGATTGCATGGACGGGGCGGACATTGACGGCGGATCTTTTTATTGCACCTGCGGCCAACGAGCTGCTGGGACTAGAGCACACGATGCCCGAAACGGCGGCCGACTGGTGGAGGAAACGGCCTGCTGTTTCAGCCGTGGGAACGTTCCGCGAAGTGGAGGCCCGGAGCGACAAGGGAGCGCAGGTAACGCTCGGGGTGGTCTCGGGACCAGCGCGTGGCTCCATTGATTTTCTGCATGGCAAGGTGGCCCAGAAAACGAGGGCCCTAGAGCGTGGCGAGGGTATCGCTCTTTCGGAGAGTCTGGGACGCAGGCTGAAACTCGGACCCGGCGACACGCTGGTTCTTTCCGGGCCCAAGGGGCCACTCGTGCTACCTGTGATCGACCTCTACCGCGATTACACTCGCGACCGAGGCATTGCGATGATCGGGGCCGATTATTTTGCCAAGGTCTGGGGGGCCCAAGGGGTGCACTCTCTGGCGATCGAGTTTGCACCCGGAACGCCCGACACGATTAGGGACGAGGCTAGTGCGGCTTTTTTCTCTGCCTTCGGCGGTAAGGAGGCCTTCATCTGCTACAGTAACCATGCCCTGAAGACCCGTATTCTCGAGATCTTCAACCAGACGTTTGCGGTAACGGCCGTGCTCAAAACCATTTCGATAGCCGTCGCGGTCGGCGGTGTAATGCTTACCCTCGGCATTCTGGTCATGGAGAGGACGCGCGAGCTGGGCGTGCTCAAGGCCATCGGTGCCTCCCGAGGGCAGATTGTGCGTGTGATACTTGCCGAGGCCTCACTGATAGGATTGTTGGCCAGTCTGGTGGGGATCGTGAGCGGGGCAGCCCTTGCTTTGGTTCTGACGTGGGTGATCAATAAAGCCTTCTTCGGATGGAGCATTGATCTTGCCTACCCATGGCGCGACATCGCTCTGCTCCCGGTATGGATGACGGCCGCCGCGATCGTTGCCGGATTTATCCCGGCACTCCGAGCTTCAACCATACCACCTGCTTCCGCCCTTAGAATGGAATGATAAAAGAGAGGTGACTGAGGGGCATGAGGAGCACATGTGAGGGCTTCCCTCCCTTCTGGGAGATGCGTTGAGAAGAAGACTAGAGAGAGGGGAAGTTGCTGAAAACAAAGGCAGCGTAGGGAAAAACCGATATTTCTTTTAAAAAGAACTTGCGCGGGAGATAAAACCCTATAAGTTCTGCTTATCGAAAGATTGTTCTGGGGGGAACAACAGGCCGTCGTACCAAATGGTGCGGCGGCCTGTATCTTTTAGAGCGAGAACGCCAGGCCGCATCATTTTCGCGGGTCAAGCGAGCCGGGAGCAGTCATACTTCCTTTTCCAACGCATCGATTCCTCATGCCGCCCCGTTACAAAAACACCGAGGTTCCGGAGCATCCTCCCGCCATGTCCGGAACACCCACGGCATGGAGAACGCTGGCCTTGCTGGCATTAGCGGTTGCGACCTGGCTTTTCTTCAAGCCGGTATTCTGCGGTGTGCTACGGGGTGGCCTTGGGCTTGCTGCCTGGGAATATGGCGGGGAGTTGCATATCGAGCAGCTCGCGCTCGCAGAGAACGGATGGATCCAAGCCCGGGGCGTGACATGGCTATTTGGCCCGCTCGATCACCGAAGCAGCATCAAGACCGACTGGATTGGGGTGCGCCTTGTTTCGATGAAGCAACTTCTTCACTTCTCCGACGGGAAGCCACAGCCGTTGATCCGGGAGATGATGGCGGGCAAGACCAAGGTGCTACTGGATACCCGAGCGAGCACACGCACCGCAAAGCCGCTTAAGAAGCAACCGCGCTGGGGTATACAGCCTTTTTTGCGCACCACGCTCTTCCTCCCTTCCTCTTCCTGCACTCTGGGGTCCGCTGACCTGGTCATGATCGGAGATCATCACCGACTGGCAGTGAATGGCCTGACGCTTCGCTTGCCTGACCGATGGGCCGGCAGGATTTCTTATGCCGATGGGTCTTTGGATGTCGGCGCTTGGCACCGCGTTCTGCCCAGAGCTTCTGCCCCCGCTGCTTGGGAGGGTGGAGTACTTCGTCTGGGTGAGCTGGATCTGGGCCATGATTTCCTCCTTAAGGAATCGTCTCTCCGACCGGTGGCCGGTGGTGTCGATTTCGGCATCAGGGGAACAGCCGGCCAGGGTATTCTGAGGGGTGACGGCAGCTTGGGGACGGCGATGAATTCCAACCATCTCGAGCTGACGCTGGTGGGCGAAGGTCTGGCGCTGGAGGCCTTCCATGAATGGATGAAGGATGAAAAAAAGGCGACCGGGGTCATCAGCCAGGCGCGTTTTACGTTCCGTGGCGATCCCGCAAACCCGGTGGATGCCGACAGCTCATTACGCCTCATCGCCCGCGATTTCCATTGGGAAGGAAAGGGTTGGGAGTCGCTCCGATTAGCCACGACGCTTACGGGGCGCAACCTCACCATTTCCGAACTTCATCTCCAGCAACGGGAGAATGAATTGACGGCGTCGGGACAAAGCCATCTCCCGGCAGATTGGCATGCGGCGCTCCGCGCTCCTTTTACTGCGAGCTTTCATGCCGAGCTTGAGGATGCCGGTGCGCTGGCTGGACTATTTGGCCCCCAGTTTGCCCAGCTGGGTGGAGGAATGGCTCTGGAGGGAGAGGTTCAAGGCGCCGAGAACAAGGCTGAAGGATACTGCAATGTCACCGGTACCGGCATGACCATCCGTAAATTGCCATTGGACTGGCTGAAAGGATGCGTGATCTTCGCCGGTGATCAGACCCGGCTGACCTCCCTAGAGGCATGGAGCGGACGAGATCACCTGTATCTAAGCGGTAATGTCGCTAACAGCCGCCCCCATGCTTACGTAGCCGAGGCGGAAGCCGATGTACACGACCTGACAAAGCGACTTTCCCAGTTAGGACTTACCACAGCCACCGTCAACGGGGGTGGCGGAGTGAAGTTTCACTGGCAGGGAGAGGGCGCCGCAGAAGTTCACACCGGATCGTTTCAGACTCAGGTTAACGGATGGGTGAGCAAGTGGACAACCACCGGCATGTCCGGAACCTTCGAGGGAACTTACGCACCGGGAAAAGTGGAACTCGCCAAGGCCAATTTCAAGCAGGAGGACCTGTCACTTGCCATGAAACTTTCAGCGACAACCAACGCCTTCCGGGCCACGGACATTGTGGCGACCCGCGCTGGCAAGCCGTTACCTCTTGTGAAAGGCGAACTGTCGCTCCCGTTCAATGCAACGGAATTCTGGCAAAGCGGCGACGCGCTCAAGACCATCGTGATGGACGGGTCGCTCGGGATCAACCTCGCCTTCCAGGGAATCAAGGCCGAGGAAATTGCAGGCCTTTTTGGCCAGGAAATTCTTTTTTTAGGAGGCCTTGAGGGAACGATCACCGTAACGGGTACACCTGCAAAACCGGACGTGCATGCCGCGATGAGCATCCGCAATTTTTCACCCATGCATGGCGGGCCGACCGCGGATCTTTCCCTCTCCTTGGAAGCCGGGGAAGGGAAAGCCAAGTTAAAGCTTCTTCAGGAAACGGCATCCTCTTCACCGTTAGCCGTGGAGTTGGAGATGCCGCTTTCTTTGGTCAATGATCAGGGAACCCTTAGAATAGGGGATGTCGATCAGCCAATCCGTGGATCCGCATCCTTCCAACACGTCCCCCTGGATGGGTGGGCGAGCCTCATGAGGCTGGAAGCATGGCCCCTTAAGAAAGCCCGTATAGAAGGGAAAGTCCATCTCTCCGGAACATGGAAACAGCCGGTATCCGAAGGCAGCCTTCTCCTAGAGGCCGAGGAAGGACATATTTTTGGGCCTCACGTGCTAGAGCGCCTGTCCCTACCGGTGACGCTAGCAACGGCAAAAGCGGTCTTTGGCCCCGGAAGTGCCCTCTACCACGATAAGCCCATGACCCTTTCCGGATCCATCGAGTGGGGAACCACCCCCTGGAAAGGAACGCTCCGACTGATGGGGAACGATCTGCCGTTGCCGCTGGGTGGCGGTCTCGATGCCCTTGCAGATACGGATCTGGCGCTCAGTCGTACAGGTACTCAACCTCCTGTTTTGAGCGGATCGCTGCGGCTTCATAGCCTCACAGGCGTGCCGCGTGCAAACCTAACGCCAGCCTTTGCTCCACCCGCGTGCACTCTTTCCTCTCAAGCTAGCGCAGGTACCCAGGATCAAGAAAAAGAAAACAACCTGAAAAATCTGCAAATCGACGTCGCACTGAAGACGGACGGGTTGGCGACGTTGAATCCAGCAAAGGACACTAGCATATCCCTTGATGTGCATGCAGGTGGTGCGGCTCTTGCCCCCTCATTTACAGGAAAGATCGAGGGGAAGAATTTAGAACTTAGCCTTCCCTGCAGCACCTTTGTCGTGCCGCAGGCTCACGTACTTCTGGAGGCATCGCGCGGCACCCTTTCGGGAGACAATGCTTATGGACTGACCAAGGAGGGCTTCTGCGTCCTTTCCCTGGGCGGCTCCCTCCCCAATCCGACGATAGCTTTTGAAGGATTGCGGGGTATCAGCTCACCAGACCTTTTGATGTCACTGGCAGGCCGCTCTGAAAAGAGGAAGAGCCTCTTGTTGCAGGAAACATCGTGGTGCCGACAGAACCTGCTTTTTCCTCTTCCGGCTACTGGATGGGTGACCTCGCATTTGGGCAACTACGAACCAGCCGCCCTCGGCTTCTACGGAGCACCTTGGATCTGGAGCCTTTCGTTGGGAGGAACCGCTCAACAATAAAACTTATGGAAAGCATGACAGGACATGGCCGGGCCAGCGCTCTGGCCGAAGGATGGCGATTCACGGTGGAATGCGGCTCGGTAAACCGTAAAGGAATCGAGATCGCTATCTCGCTGCCAAAGCCACTTGCAGCGCTTGAGCCGAAGCTTCGGGAAGTGATTCAGAAAAGAATCGGCCGCGGGCGTATCAATGTGACTGTCTTGCTAGAGAATGCCGCGGGTCCGGACAACTCCCAGGGCGTCGTCGACAAGCAAGCCGCGCGCCGCACACTCCAGGAGCTTCAGGCCCTGCAGGCGGAGCTGGGCCTTCCCGGGCAGATCTCTCTAGAGCTATTGCTCCGATCTCCCGGCGTGATGAGAAACGGCACAGAGGAGCCTCCGGACACCGATACTCTCTGGCCTGCGCTGCAGACAGCGCTCACTGAGGCGTTGGATCGAATGATCGTGATGAGAAAGAAGGAGGGGGCTCACCTCGTCACGGACTTGCTCAAGCGCATCAAGCTGTTGGAGTCCGCGGCCAAGGCCATCCGCGCCCGCGTCCCCGCCGTGCTGCGTTTGCGGCGCGATCATCTGAAGGCCCGCTTGGAGGAGTTGGGACTTCCTTTACCTGCGAATGATCCCGCGCTCGCACGGGAACTCGCCTTCATGGCCGAGCGCAGCGACATCACCGAGGAGTTGGCCCGACTGGAGAGCCATTTCGTGCAGTGCAGAGAATCGCTGAACAGTTCCGAGCAGGCCGGCAGGACGCTCGACTATCTGGCCCAGGAGATGTTCCGCGAATTCAACACGCTCGGAAACAAGGCCGGGGATGCGTCCATCTCCCAACGGGTCGTGCAATCCAAGGCGGAGCTTGATAGAATCCGCGAACAAGTCGCCAATCTCGAGTAATCCGCGTGAATAATCCATCCCACAACTTTCGGCGCTCCGGCATCCTCTTCGTGATTTCCGCACCCTCAGGTGCCGGGAAGACGACGCTCTGCACCACGCTGCGGCAGAAGCCCGACTTCGTCTGGTCCGTCTCCTGCACGACCCGAGCACCCCGGACCGGGGAAATCGACGGGGAAGATTACCATTTCCTATCCCGTGAGGAATTCACACGGCGTCTCGGTGCGAGAGAATTTCTGGAGCATGCCGAGGTCCACGGCAACCACTACGGCACGCTGAAGGGACCCGTGCTCGAAAACCTCAAGAACGGCATCGACGTGCTCCTCGACATCGACACGCACGGCGTCGACAACATCCGCGCCTGCGGAGATCCAATCATCCTCGAGGCCCTCGCCGATGTCTTCATCATGCCCCCCGATCTCGAAGAGCTCCGCCGGCGTCTCATGCGCCGTGGCACGGAGACGTCCGAGCAAGTAGAGATCCGAATGAGCAACGCAGCCCGCGAGATGGAATGCTGGCGCGATTATCGCTACACGATTATCAGCGGCTCGATGGAGGAGAACATAGAGAAGTTCCGGGCTGTCATGCGCGCCGAGCGTTACCTCAGCCGCCGCATGTCCGTCGTCACGGAAAGCGTGGGCTGACCATTATGGAGACGATGGAAAACGCAGGGAAAGAATCACCTAACGGCCGGGGAAAAACGATCGTCCTGGGTGTGACCGGATCTATCGCTGCGTACAAGGCGGCCGAGATTGTCAGCCAGCTCCGCAAGGCGGGCCATGATGTCTTCGTTGTGATGACGCGCAGGGCCACCGAATTCATCACACCTCTCACGCTCGCTACGCTCTCGCGCAATCCCGTGTTGTGTGATCTCTCCGAGGAAAATTCAGGAGCCTGGAAGCCCGGGCACATCGAGTTGTCGGATCGCGCGGATCTGCTGCTCATCGCGCCGGCTAGCGCGAACACGCTAGCGCGCCTCGCTCATGGATTTGCGGATGATGCGCTGGGATCGGTCGCGCTCGCCACACGCGCCCCTCTTCTCATCGCGCCGGCGATGAACGGAAAGATGTGGGAGCACCCCGCGACCAAGATGAATGCGGAGACACTGCGCACGCGCGGAGCCTCATTTGTCGGGCCAGCGGAAGGCATGCTTGCATGCGGGTACGAAGGGCTTGGAAGACTTGCCGAGGTGTCGGCGATCATCGCAGACGCGGAGAAAATTCTCGCGGCCAAGTAAGTGATGAGACTTTCCTCACGAGGGTGAGGAAACGGAGGCGAAACTTTTTCAGAAAATCCGTTGACGCATATCAACGGGCGACTTATTCACATTCAGCAGTGACTTATTCACAAACTTTTCACATACGCCGCGCATGCGGAACAAAGGAGGTGGATTGAAATGCCCATTAAGAAAAAAGCACCCGCTAAGAAAGTTGTAAAGAAGGCCCCCGCCAAGAAGGTGGTGAAGAAGGCCGTTGCAAAGAAGGCCCCCGCCAAGAAGGTGGTGAAGAAGGCCGTTGCGAAGAAGGCTCCAGCCAAGAAGGTCGTCAAGAAGGCTCCTGCAAAGAAAGCCGTCAAGAAGGCCGTCGCAAAAAAGAAGTAAGTCCCTCCCGCCGGAACAACCTTTCGGCGACGAGCTAGAACTTGGGGGAAGCGCCACAAACGCTTCCCCCAATTTTTTTCATCCGTCCGCTGGTGTTATTAAAAACAGGAATAGAAGAGTCGATTAGCCTTCATCACGAAGGCGCTATTTCTTCAGGTTTCAAGTTTCAGGTTTCATCCATCCGCTTACTCCGCTACTGAATTCTAAATGGAAGAACTGATACTCACGACCGCACGGGATGCGGCCCTTGCAGCCGGCGGAATGATCCGAGGACACTTCGAAAAGGAACTCAACGTGGACTCGGCTGAGGCCCACGACATCAAGCTCGAGCTCGACCGCCGTTCCCAGGCGCTGATCGAGTCTCTTATTCTGGGGGCCTTTCCCGACCATGCGATCTATGGAGAGGAGGGGATCCGCGGGGACCAGACAGCCGCGGATCAGTGGATCATCGATCCGATCGACGGTACGGTGAATTTCTTTTACGGAATTCCGCATTTTGCAGTTTCCATCGCGCATCGTCACAACGGGGTCCTCACGACAGGCGTGATCTACCAACCAATGACCGATGAACTGTGGGTCGCCTCGCGTTCCACCGGTCGCGTCACACTGAATGGACGCCCGATCCGTGTAAGCAGCCGCACCAAGCTCTCCGACGCGATCGTCGCCGTGGGAGTCTCGAAGACTGAAGGCGCCATCGAGAAGGGACTCCCTATTCTGGGGCAGATGATGCGGTCCGCGCGCAAGACCCGTATGATGGGAAGCGCCGCGCTCGACATCGCCTATGTGGCCAGTGGCCGCCTCGACGCCTACATCGAGAGTCAGATCAGTCTCTGGGACATCGCAGCAGGGATGCTGATGGTCGAGCTCGCCGGCGGCAAGGTCGACCTGAGGGCCCATGACACGGTCGCTGACAAATACTCCTGCGTTGCTTGCGGCGGAGGAATTGCCTTCACGCATCTTTAATCTCGCGCAGAGGCGCAGAGGCGCGGACAAAGATAAACCTGTAGCATCAATCAGCAGAGACACCACAGACCTTGCCGACTTCCTGCTTTCAGATGCATCTTTGCAGTATCCCCATTGCGTATCGCGTATCGCCTGGATCCTAGCTCCCATCTACTATCTCCCAAAACATGATCACCCGCAGCGGCATCGGCTATGATGTACATCGGCTAGAGCAGTTAGATCAGGAGAGACCGCTCGTGCTTGGCGGCGTGACGCTTCGCCACCCGCAGGGACTCACCCTTTCGGGTCACTCCGATGCGGATGTCCTCTGTCACGCGATCGCCGACGCCCTGCTCGGGGCGGCGGGCCTGCAGGACATCGGGCATTATTTTCCGAATACCGATCCATCCATTCGCGGCATCTCCAGTTTGGAGATCTTGCGCCAAGTCGCTGCGATCCTAGTCAAGGCAGGAGCGACAATCATCAACGTCGATTCCACGCTGGTCGCAGAGGAACCAAAGATTGGCCCTTATGTTCAGCAGATGAGAGAGCGCATCGCCGAATCACTGGGGCTGGTTGCTTCGCGCGTCGGCGTCAAGGCGACCACCAACGAATGCCTAGGATTCTTGGGACGCGGCGAAGGGATCGCGGCGATGGCGACCGCATCTGTGGAGACTCCTTCCGAATAGCCCGCAAATTAATTCATGCCGATGGCAACCGTGCAGATACTCAACACACTTTCCCGGCGCCTGGAGGAAATCACTCCCCGTGAGGGCGAGGGGAAGACCCTCTCGCTCTACACCTGTGGGCCGACGGTTTACGCCTACGCACACATCGGTAACTTCCGGGCCTATGTTTTCGAAGATCTGCTCCAGCGCCATCTTCAGGAGCGCGGACTTATCGTCCGCCGGGTGATGAATCTCACCGACGTCGATGATAAGACAATCCGAGGCGCCCATGCGGCCGGAATCGCGCTCAATGACTACACGCGGCCCTTCAAGGAGGCCTTCTTTGCCGATGCCAAAACACTTCGCCTGCTTCCGGCCGAGGCCTATCCCGAGGCGACCGATCCGGAGCAGATCGAGCGCATGATCGCGATGATTGGAACGCTGATGCAAAGGGGTCACGCCTACCAAGTCGACGATGGGTCGGTTTATTTTCGCATCGCCTCTTTTCCGAATTACGGAAGGCTCGCCCACGTCGATCTTGAGAACCAGCGACCGGGCCAACGCGTCGCCAGCGACGAATACGACAAGGAGGCAGCCGCCGACTTCGCTCTTTGGAAGGCATGGGTCGCTGAAGATGGATCTGTCGGCTGGGAGAGTCCTTGGGGCAAAGGTCGTCCCGGATGGCATATCGAGTGCAGCGCCATGGCGACGGGGCTACTAGGCGAGACCATCGACATCCACTGCGGCGGCGTCGACAACATCTTCCCCCATCACGAGGCCGAGATTGCCCAGTGCGAGTGTGCCGGCCATGGGCAGGGACCGTTCGTCCGCTACTGGATGCATTGCGCGCACCTCATGGTCGAGGGCTCCAAGATGGCCAAGTCGGCAGGGAACTTCTTCACGCTACGCGATCTGCTTGAGAAGGGATGGACCGGCCGCGAAGTACGCTATGCGCTGATCTCCGTTCACTACCGGGGAGCACTGAACTTCACAATGGATGGGTTGGGCGCCGCACGCACCGCGTTGGGCCGCCTTGATGCCTGGCGTGAACGCCTGACAGAAACCGCGGGATCAGAAGCCGCAGCTGAGACACCCAATCCCGCAACCGAAGAATTCTTCGCGGCGCTGGATGATGATCTGAATATCTCCAGCGCGCTAGCCGTTCTCTTCGAGACCCTGCGCGAGAGCAACCGTCGGATGGATCAAGTGAATGAGGAGAAGCTCACTCCCTCACAAGCACGCGGACTGCTGAACTGGCTGGCCAGAGTAGACGGTGTCCTTGGGCTGGAACCAGATACAGTCACCACAATCCCATCAGAAGTGGAAGAGCTGGTAGCCGCGCGTGCGATCGCGCGCGATGCGAAGGAGTGGCAGAAGAGCGACGAGATCCGGGATCAGATCGCATCGCTAGGATGGCTAGTCAAAGACACAAAAGACGGACAACGGATCAGCAAAAACTGATTGAAAAAATCTCGCGCAGAGACGCAGAGGCGCAGAGAAAAGAAATAAATACACCCCTTAATTTCTCTCTGCGTCTCGGCGCCTCTGCGGGAAATCATGTATTCCGTTCTTTCATAATTCATCCTTCATAATTCATCCTTCATTGCATGTTCTCCCCCGATACCCTCCTCGACCTCGACCGCACTGAGCACAGTGTCATCTTTGAGAATGTCACGCATGTCTGGGAGGCGCTGGCGAAGATCTCGACCTATCTTCAGTTCCGCCTCAAGCCTGGGATCCATGGCAAGCTGATCGGCAAGCCCTTCATCAGCGGCGCTGTCTATATCGGAGCAGGCACAATCATTGAGCAAGGAGCCATGATCAAAGGTCCCGCATGGATCGGCGAGAATTGCGAGATCCGCAACGGAGCCTACATCCGCGAGAATGTCGTGGTCGGCAATGGCGTCGTGTTGGGCAACTCCTGCGAGTTCAAGAACTGCCTCATCTTCGACGAGGCGCAGATCCCTCACTTCAACTACGTCGGGGACTCCATCCTCGGCCACAAGGCTCATCTCGGTGCCGGAGTCATCCTCTCCAATGTCCGCCTCGACCATCAGCCGGTCGCCGTGAGAACCGCCGAAGGAATCATTCCGACTGGCCTTCGGAAGTTCGGTGCCATCGTAGGCGACCGCGCCGAAATCGGCTGCAACGCAGTCTTAAGCCCCGGATCGATCATAGGCCGCGACACGATTATTTATCCGGGAACTTCCTGGAGAGGGGTGCTGCCGACGAATTCGATCGGGAGAGTAGAGCCTCAGACTTTGAAGGTTGTCCCCCGTCAGCAGCGCGACTAGGGATGGCTTTGGGTTTATTGCCCTGTGCGGCGTTGCTGCTCGCTCGCTGTAGTTCACTACAGCATCAAAAACTTCCCAACCTTACTGAAGAAGGCGCCTAACGGCAAACTCAGCTGCCCCGGACGGGTGAACAAGCTGCAAAGGCGCTGTTCTCCAAAAGCTATGAGGAAGATCGTGAAAAGCTGGCGATCCGCTGCCAGAGATTAGCTGCTGCGTTTTTAGCCCGAAATCTATTCAGACAATTGAGTGAAATGATACCCATTCTTTTGTGCCCTCTATGCAACATTGGGTGTTGCTGTCTATCTCGCCGGTTAGGTGAAGAACAGAAAGTTCTTTTTTCGTATATGGTCCGATTACGGCCTCGCCAGAATATATAAAATATCGAATGGAGTGGTCAACCGTGTTGGCAGACGGAATGCTGTAGACGGGTTCAGAAACGTGTGAGGAGGCGATCTCTCTTTGGCAGTATGGACATACCAAAGCATCCTTGTTGACTAGTTCTTGACAAAAGCGACAGGCGCAACGGTTGCCCTTTCTAAGAAAAGCAAAAAGGACTCCAAATGGTCCAAATAAAAAGCCGATGAAAAATGCGGCGCATCCTTCGCCTTTTCTTGCGCCGATCATTGCAGCGACAACACCACACATGGCCCATATTACGACTATTTCCATGAGTTATTTGGCTAACTAGTAACTATAAGCTAATGAGCGCGCATAATCCAGAGGAGAATACTTATAGAGCCGATCTGCGATACTTCCACACGGTGAAGTCATTGGTTTCCAGAACTTTAGTTCCTGCATCGAACTGTAATTCGAAGTCGGGGAAGTGGGTGTCGCCCTCGATTTGGCGGGGGACTTTGGTGACGTAGAGTTCTTGGACGCTGGGGAGGAGGAGCCGGTAGATCTCTTCGCCGCCGATCACGAAGAGGTCGCGTCCGTCGGTCGGCTCTTGGATCTCCTTCACGGAGCGCACAATGGTGATGCCCGGTGTCTCCGGCATGGTCCGGGAGAGGACGATATTTTCGCGACCGGGGAGCGGCTTGCCGATCGACTCGAAAGTCTTCCGGCCCATGAGGATGGCGTGACCCATGGTGGTCGCCTTGAAGAATTTGAAATCCTCGGGAAGATGCCACGGGATCGTGCCGGCATTCCCGATAACCCGGTTCTCGGCCATAGCCACAATCGCCTTGATCATTTGGAAACAAAAATGACTGCAAATTCTCGCGCAGCCGTAACGGATGCGAAGCAACGGCCGGGCAAGCAAACGCAGAGGCGCAGAGATGAAGAAAAAGAAATCCTGCAGTTGTTTTGTCTTAAAACTCCGCGCCTCTGCGCCTCTGCGGGAAATATTCTTCGGCTTCGCATTCTAAACAGCGATTGGGGCTTTGATCGCGGGGTGAGGGTCGTACCCCTCTAGCGTGAAGTCCTCGTAGCGGAAATCCTCCAAGTTCTTCACAGCGGGATTAAGTAGCATCTGCGGGAGTGGGCGCGGTTCCCGTGTGAGCTGAAGCCGGGCTTGCTCAAGATGGTTCACATAGAGGTGAAGGTCGCCAAAGGTGTGGATGAACTCCTTCGCCTTCAGGCCGCAGACCTGAGCGATCATCATCGTCAGCAAGGCGTAGGAGGCGATGTTGAAGGGGACGCCGAGGAAGAGATCGGCACTGCGCTGGTAGAGCTGGCAGCTGAGTTCGCCGTTCGCAACATAGAACTGGACGAGGGCGTGGCAGGGGGCCAGGGCCATCTTGTCGATCTCTCCGGGGTTCCAGGCGCTGATGATATGGCGGCGGCTGTCGGGATTCTTTTTTAAGTCCTCGATGAGACGGGCGATCTGATCGACGGTTCCTCCCTCAGGGGTACGCCACCGGCGCCACTGAGCGCCGTAGACGGGCCCGAGATCGCCGTTCGCATCGGCCCACTCATCCCAGATGGTGACCCCGTTTTCCTTGAGATAGCCGACGTTGGTGTCGCCTTTCAGAAACCAGAGTAGCTCGTGGATGATGGAGCGAAGGTGGAGCTTCTTGGTGGTGAGCAGGGGAAAGCTTTGAGTGAGGTCAAAGCGCTCCTGCGCACCAAAGACCGAGAGGGTACCAGTACCGGTGCGGTCTTCTTTCCGCGCCCCGTGGTCGAGGACGAGGTTGAGAAGGCGGTGGTATTGGATCATCGGGATGGGACGGGTGATCGCCTACGCTTTGTAAACGCTGTCGGGACTGAAGAGCGGCTCTTCCTGGGGCGGAAGGTCGTTCCCCGTCTTGTCGAGCTCGACATAGAAGCAGCTGGCAAATCCGGTGTGGCAGGCGCCGCCGTGCTGCTCGACCTCGAAGAGGAGAGTGTCGCGGTCGCAATCGACGAACCAACGCAGGATCCGCTGCGTGTGGCCGCTTGATTCGCCTTTCTTCCAGAGTTTTTGGCGGGAACGGCTCCAGTAGTGCATGTAGCCGGAATCAACGGAATGCTTCAGTGAGTCTTCGTTCATCCAGGCCATCATGAGAACGCGGCCACCGGCTTCGGTGCTCTCCTGTACAATCGCGGGAATCAGGCCGCGGTCATCGAATTTGAGATTCAAGTCCATCTTCTCATTTCGGAGAGACGGCGCTTCCGGGGCAAGAAGATTCTCGATCGTAGATTCTCGGTTGCGGAGGGGCCTCACTTTCAGGAGGATCAGAGCGTGACCATCGCATCCAGCACGCGCACGGCGCCGCGCCATCGTTTCTTTGAGGAAGCGCCGGATATGATCTCCGTGCCCCTGTCGGAGTTGATGGCTAGGCTTCCGGCTCAGTTCTGCAAGGAAACAACTACCGAAGAACTGAGCGGCCGAACGGTCGATCTGCCTTGCCGGGATTTACTCGCGGGGAATACGCCGAGACTCTCGCTCGGCCAGCTGAACGATCTTCTGCCCGATCTGGTAGTTGTGCCCGAAGGTGGAGACCGTTCTGAGCGACTGAATCTTCCTGCCGGATGGGTCGCCCTTTATTACCGCTTGGTAACAAGGTTTGAAGAGGTTCCGACGGAACACAGGGAACGCCCGAGTGGAGAAGCATCCCCAGTTACCCTTCCCTCCGCGGATGACCCCACCGAAAAATCTCCTACCCCAGTGATCGAGGCCGAGGTGATTGCGACCAATCAGCCCGAAGCGCTCTCAACCTTGGAAACGCACGGTGCAAAGTTCCATGAGGAAAAAGAGGCTCAGGAGTTGGTGCCAGCAGTCACCGCCAAGCTGGGATTCTTCGCCTCGTTGCCGATCTTTCGCCGGAATGTTTTTGTTAAGCCGGCGCCTGAGGAACAGAGGCTCGTGATTTTACCCGACGACGTTGCGGAGACACCCGAGGTTCTTGCCCTTGAGCCGCTCTGGAAGCTCGATCCCCTCGATCAGCTTGCCGATCCTGCGGCGTTGCAGGCCCTCTTCATGACCGAGGAGAAGCTTACCATGGATCGCGTCATCGCTATGGCGGGACAGCTTCCGGGCCTGCGGGCCTGTATCCTGGCACACGGAGATCAAGTGGTCTGCGCCTCCAACACCCCTCCCGGAATCGATCTCCAGACCCTGAGCGGTCAGGCAATGGCAATGCTGGCCCAGATCCGGGAGTCCTCTTCCAAGATGGGTCTCGGGAATGTGCCAGGGGTGACACTCCATGCGGAACAGGGTGCCCTGAGCTTCCTTCATAACAACGAGCTCTGCCTGCTAGTCCTCCATGCTGACCGTGGATTCCTCCCGGGGGTGCGCGAGCGGCTTCAGGAAATGCTGGGACATCTCTCTAATGCCGAGGCACTGCCAAGCGGTTCCTCCGCACAAGCGAGCTTGCCGATCTGATGAGCGGTAAGATCCATCCTATATACCTTTAACCTTTTTAATGCTTTCAACCTGCAACTAGTATTTTCCCATGCTTGAACTCTTGCAAAAAGGCGGACCCCTTATGTGGATCATCCTGCTCTGTAGCGTGGTGGCGCTGGGGGTCTTCTTCGAACGCCTGATCTTTCTCCACAAAGCCTCCATCCGGGTCGGAGAGCTGCTCGGCGGCCTTGCACTGCTGATTCACAATGGTCGTGTTGATGAGGCGCTCGCCGAATCCTCCGCGAGCCATGGGCCGGCGGCCCGCGTCCTGCAGGCCGCGCTGCTGAGGCCTCGCGCCGAGCGGCGCGTCCTGCAGTCGTTGACCACCGACGCTGCTATCTTGGAGATCCCGAAGCTGGAGCGGAATTTGCCGATTCTCGCAACACTTGCCTATGTTACGCCGCTGCTCGGTCTGCTCGGTACGATCCTCGGACTCCTGGATGCTTTCCTGATTCTTTCGTCACACGGCGGCTATGCAACGGCAGCGGAACTGGCCCACGGTGTCTACGAGAGCATGCTCGATGCAGCGGCCGGGCTCGGTGTGGCGATACCAGCATACATCGGACACAGTTACCTGACTGCGAGGGTGAATGACATCATCCATGACATGGAACGGGCGGGCATCGAGATTGTGAACCTTCTTGTGGATGCCGCCGACCGGCGGCATGACCCCGCAAACGGATGAGGCTTCCCCGCAGCAAGGGAGCGGGAGATGCGCTGCTGCTGATGGCCCCGGCGCTCGGGACGCTATTGAGCCTCGTCTTTTTCCTGTTGTTGGGCGGTTATTTCATGCTCCAGCCGGGAATCGCACTGAGGGTTCCCGACTCGCCGTTTCTTCTGCTCCCTCAGCAGGATCCCCAAGTGGTCAGCGTGACGGGGGCGCCTCTGCCACAGATCTATTATGACCGCCAGGTAGTCACTCCAGCGGAGCTTGAGATATCGCTTCGCAAGGTGCCCAGAACTGGCAGTCTCATCATCAAGGCTGACCGGCTTGCCCCCTACGATCTTCTACTCCAGATCATGACGATCGGGGCGCGCTGCGGCTTCACCGTTGTCCTTGCCACTGGCTCGGGTCCGTCATGACGCTGCGGATTCCCCTGCTTCCGAAGGGCCCCCTTGCTTCCCGGGAGCTGAGAGAGTTGGCCCATTTAGCCCAACTCGCTTTTGAATGGCCAATCCGTCAGGCACCACGGCTGATGCTTCCGCTTTGCATTCTGGGAGCCGGAATCCTGCAGACCCTGATGGTGGTACTTTTCTCGATCAGCTACCGTGTACCTTCAGAGAAAACACCGGAGTCGCCGCTATTTTACTTCTTGCCGCCTGACAGTGAAGCCGCGCATCAGTTGGCTCCTTGGCTGGAAGCCAATGATCCTGCAGTCTTCTCTCCCCTCCGTGCCGCGCGAACAGCCTTACCCTCGCTGCCTCCGCTGAAATACAGGCCGAGCTACGATGAGCCGCCTCCATCACTGCTTCCGCTACGCAGTGAGCCCTCACCCCAGATCGAGCCCTCCCTACCCCCGCTGATTGCTCCACTCCAGCGAGTGTCCCAACAAGGGACCCATGAGACAAAGACCCCAGCATCGCCCACATTAAGCGTGGCCGGCCCACATTCCTCCACAGTCGTCCGATGGGAAGACGAACTGTCGGCACGACATCCGGTGGAGGACGCCGCTTCCTCTTCTATTCCAGTCGCTATGGCGAGGGTCATCCAGCCAGCAGCCTACGAAGTTGGAGTCAGCCCCGAGGGAATGCCCGTGCATTGTGTGTTGATGGAATCCTCCGGCGACACGGCCAGCGACGAGGCAGCCCGGATCTGGATCATGGCTAGGCGCTTTCAGCCCGAGGCCGTAGAGGCAATCTCGTGGGGGCGTGTCCTTGTGCTCTGGGGTGCCGACGCCAGCTCGGCCGTGCACGCGGCCTCCACTCCCCCCGTTCATCCCTGAGCCAAGCCATGATTCCCATCACGCTTTCGTGGTTTGTCTGCGTCTATTTGGCCCTTTTTCTGGCGGGTGTTTTGATCCTCTGGATAGGCTACGAAATCATTCGCAAACGCCATGCCAATATCATCTCCCGAAACCGCGTTTTTTGCAGGATCTGCGGGTCACGATACACCGACAGATCGACCGCCGACCTTCTCCGCTGCCCTGTCTGCGACAGTCTGAATGAACGCTCGGCATCCGGGAGGTAAAGATATGGCAAAATCCAGTTATAGATTCCGACACCTTTACTGGATCATCCCGTTGAACTTGGTTTGGATTATGTTGGCCATCGTGCTCGTGCTTCTTGCGCGGTGGCTAGAGGGAGGGGAGTTTCGCTCACTGGTGGAACAGAAGGCTACCGAGCGGCTTCATGCAAAGGCGGAACTGTCTCCAATCCATTGGGCTTGGGTTGGTCTGACTTCGGGAAGCCTCCGGGCCCTCGGTTCGGCCGAAACCGCGCTGAAAAAGATCGAATCCAGCGGTTTGCACGCAAGGTTCCACCCTGCAGGATTGTTGCAAGGACATCTCGTCGTGGAGAAGATCACTCTTGACCGGAGCGAGATTCATTTCGGGCCGGTGAAGGAGGGCAATAACGAGGTTGTTGCGGAGGTGTCGACACAGCCATCTAGGCTTCCGAAATGGCTCCCCACGCAGTTCGTGATTGAGAGGATCGAGAGTTGCTCCACAGACGTGCTGATAGAGCAACCTAAGGGAGGCTCGGTTGATATACTGGGGACCCGCTTGGAATCTGTGCCGGAAGGAGAACAGATCCGCTTTGAGGCCCATGGAGGACGCCTGGTCAACGAGCGCTTTCCAGATCTGAAGATCGATATCGACACGATCCGATGCCGTCTCTCCAACGAAGGGCTCGACCTCACCGGCGCGGATCTCTCGATTCATAATGGGGGGACCCTTCGATTGGAGGGTAACTTTCCAAGCAATGGACGTGAGTCACGGCTGAAGGGGCATTGGGCGAAGGTCGAATTGACCTCGCTTATACCTGCACTGGAGGGGAAGGTGCTGGGCTCTCTGGAGGGGCAGAGCGAGGCCGCATGGGGTCGTGACGGGATCCATTCCATCTCAGGCAATGTCAGCGCGCATGACATTACCCTCTCGCAGATTCCGGCGTTGGAGAAGTTGGCGCTCTTCACGGCGATGGACCAATTCAGGCACCTTCCGATTCAGGAGGCGCACGCCACATTCTCAGGGGATGTGAACAAGACCACATGGAGCGACGTGGTTCTCGAATCCAAAGGTCTGCTAAAGCTCATAGGAGATGCGGAGGTGGGCCGAGAAGGATCACTCAAGGGATCTTTTCAGGTAGGCATCACCAAGAGGATTGTCGACATGATCCCCTTCGCCCGCGAGGTCCTCGGTCTGAACGAGCATGACGGCTATATTTGGACCCCGATGATCGTCGGCGGGAGTCTTTCCCATCCCACGGAGGATCTCTCGGCACGTCTTGTGACGGCTGTAACCGCGCGCGCCGAAGGAGTCATCAAGGAGGGGATTCAAGAGGGAATGAAATTCTTGGGCATCAAGGAGCAGTCCGCGACCAACATGACGACGACAAATGCTGTTAAAACGCTCGAACAGGGAGCGGGGAAAGTTCTCGATACGCTCGGCGGCTTTCTCAAATAGCGGTGCCGTTCGCTTGCGCTGGCTCGGATGATTGGAGTAGCCGTAATGCCTCGGCAAAAGACTTTTCGGGATCGGAAAAAAGACTCAGGTTCAGCTTTGGAAAGTCATGCTGGTGGCCGAACCAGGTCATCTGCCGCTTGGCATAGCGCCGAGTTGACGAGCTGATGGCTTCGATCGCCTCTTTCCGGGTGATCTCATTCCGTAGGAGTGAGCGGATCTCACGGAGACCGAGTGTCATCGAGGCCGTTGGCCCGACATACTGCTCAGGTAGAGCAGCCACTTCATCCTCCACGCCCTGATGGAACATCGACTGCACATGGGCCTCGATCCGGGCGTTCAACTCCTCCCGATTACGTGTGAGAAGAAGGGTCATGATTCCCATACTCTGGGGTGTTGGAATGGGGCCTTGCGATTCCTTCCGCGATTCGGCTAGCGGCTTGCCCGTCAGCATCACGATTTCAAGGGCCCGTTCCACACGGCGGCGGTTAACCAGATCGACTATCCTCACGGCAGCAGGATCCAGAGCCTCAAGTCGCCCGATCAGTTCCGGTAATGTGAGAGCCTGTAGTTCAGCGCGCAGGACGGGGTCGCCTGCCCGAAGTTCTTGAAGACCCCCGAGCAGCGCCTTGAAATAAAGTCCTGTTCCGCCAACTACGATTGGCCGTTTGCCACGGGCAGCGATATCGCGGATGACGGGCAGCGCCTCACGCAGATAGCGTCCCGCGTCATAAGCCTCCGCCGGATCGACAGATCCGATCAGATGATGGGGAATTAGCGCCCGCGTAGCCCCCGAGGGCTGGGCAGTCAGAAGAGATAGGCCGGCATAGATCTGGAAGGCATCCGCGCCGACGATCTCACCGTGAAGGTCACCGGCAAGCCGGAGAGAGAGATCGGTCTTGCCGACCCCAGTGGGGCCGGCAATAAGAATTGTTTCCGCAGGAAGCACGGAAACGGAACCGATTGGTACCAAAAACCAACTAGGCCGCTGCCGCCTCGGAATCCGTGGAAGCTTCCGAAGCTCCCGCCGTGTCGCGGCGTTCGGACCGTTCACTGCGGCTCTCGGCTACAGCCTTGGCGCCGCTGACCACGAGCTTGCGGCCCATGTATTCCTTGTCGTGAAGCTCATCGACTGCGCGCTTGGCCTCCTCAACGGAAGAAAGCGTGACGAATCCGAATCCCTTGGAGCGTTGAGTCTCGCGGTTGCAAACGACCTCGACGTTCTGGACGGATCCAACGCCGCTGAAGAGTTCCATCAGGTCGCTCTCACTCGCATCGAAAGAGAGGTTGCCGACGTAGACGCGGGGCGTGGTTACTTCAATGCGCTCGGGCTTCCGGGACTGGCGGGGAGATGCACTTTCACGGCGCTCGGAATGCTCGCCACGGGGAGTGCGTTGAGGTTGGCCGGAGGCCGCCTGGGGCTTTTTTTTGCCACCGAGTCCGAGGACGGAGAGGAGCTTGGCAAGGAAGCCTTGCTTCTTGGCTGGCTGCTGCGCGCGGCGAGGACGGTCTTCGCTTCGGGAAGCGCCTTGGGAGCGACCCTGGGAGCCTGAGGAACGACGGCGACCGCCGCCGCCACTGCGGGAACGGCCGCTGTTAGGGGAATAATTTGAGGACATGATATGTGTTGTGTTGAAGGGATCCCCGCGATGAGCGGCCTGGGACACGGAGCCGGTGTGGGCGGGGATCAGGACTAGGTATGTTTATCGTTGCGTTGTGTGTTGGTGCCCGTGCGACTCGCCGTGTGCGGCCTCCTTTGTGTCCCGTCCCTGGAATCTTGCGAAAAGGGGCGTGGTGGAGGCTGCGTCGGCTTTCAATGCCGGGGTAGGTAGCGGAAATCCGCACCACCTTGCGACGGTCACCGGTATCGGGCAACCCTCTCTCTCGCATCGAACCGCCGGCGAGACAAGGCAAATCGGTCTCGTTTCGCCGCGACAACGGGAACGAGTGGGAGATTTTTTGCCGAAACTTGCAAAAGAATTTTTGATTTTTCCGAATCCGGCCGCATGTTGACCCATGAGAGCGAGGACTCGCTCATGGCTTCTGGGCCTTTCCGGAGGTGAGGGAACCATTGTGGCAACGCCAAGAGGGATCCCATGTAATGGTGCCGCAAAGGTCGTTGCTTCGGCCTCTTTTTACCACGGCCTGCCGAGGCTTTCTGCAGGCAGCGGCTTTTCTCCGCTCCTTTTACTTCTTCATCGCGCAGTTAAACAACAAACCCTAAAACAAAATGAAAAGATGCACATCCCCCCGGTGCAACGCCGGATTCACCATGGTGGAACTGCTTGTGACCACCGCAGTAATAGGTGCCATGACCTCGATGATGGTGCCGACCGTACAGCAGGCATCGCAGAAAAGCAAAACCGCGAAGTGTATCAGCAACATGCGCCAGATCGGCGTCGCCGTTCAGCAGTATGTGGCAGACCCCGCTAACGGCCAGCAGTTCCCGCCGATCAACTCGACGGCAGTGAACTCAAATTACATGGTTCCTGGAGCGACACCCTCCGCACCGCAGGGCCCGCTGGCTGCTCTCAGTGCCTATGGAGTGAAGGCAAGTCTGCTCAGCTGCCCTACCGATAAGGCGCCAGATTCGAACTATGGCAGCTATATCTGGACTCCAACGCTCAATGGTGAGGAGGCGCAGAGCGCCGCTATCTACAATCAGGGAGGCGTCAACAGCATCTCCAAGCTCTCATCCATGGCGGTCTGCACGGACAAAGGGAATCCCCACATGGGAAAACTGAATATTCTTCGTGCGGACGGACATGTTGAGACCCAGACCTGGGCCTACCTCGCTTCCATCCAGTCGGCAAGCAGTGGAACAGCTGCTTCGGGGGGATCTGGCTCTGGAGAATATCGTAGCGGCCAAAAAGGTGAATCCGATGATGACCATGACGACGACGATGACGATGACAGCAAAAAAGGTAGATCCTAGGGAGGACGTGGTGGTGAACAGGGACGGAAAGAATATTAGAGAAAGCTATAAGCCGGGGGTTCTTTTTCGGGACCCCCGGAGTGGTAAGTGAAAAACCTTCACGGTTCGTCACACAGGTTCTAGCGAGTGATTTTTGCTGCAACTTCATGGCCTATGGGGTGTTCATAAGGACTCATGATCTCCTTTCTCTCCGCGTTGCCCAGACGGCAGCTCTATCTGGGGGCCATCGCCATCCTGCTGGCCGTTATCCTGATCGCCCGATGGATCGCAAACTGGGGGTTGGTCACCATCCATGCTGAGGAGCAACCACTTGCCAAGGTGATCGCCTCAATCGCCCGTCAGGGGGGAGTCCGCATGGAGAGCTCTCTCGACCTTTCCAAGCGGGTGACCATGGACGCCGTCAAGGTTACCCCTGTGGAGGCACTGGAGATATTAGCCGGAGCAATGGAATCAGGCTGGCGGGTCGTTTATCTCGCGGCGCCGACCAAAACCGCCCTTAATGAGGCAATCGCTTCGCTTAACGGCACCGGCAAGATCGATGCCTGGACCACCAGCTATTACCCGGGCCCAGGTGGAGCCGGTGGAGCCGCGGGAGCTGAGTATGGTCAGGTGATCGACCCCCGGTTTCTCTCCATTGCCATGGAGGGACCGGATCCGGATCTGGCAAAACTTCTCGATGAGGCGGCTCAGAAGAGTGGTGTGATGATTGCCCTTCCCAAGGAATGGAGCCCCCCGGCCAAACTTCCCAAGCCTACAAGTGTTCGAAAGATCGTCTCCTCTCTGGTCGGCTCGGCTCATGGCAAGAGCGCTGAATTCTTTTTCCTTTCGGAACGAGCGCGTCGTGGTTGGGGGGGCGCCGGACCTGAGGATGGTGAGGGAGGGCCCGATAGCGCAAGCGGATCAAGGCTATCAGGGTCGATGAACCAGCCGGCCGACGTGGGGCGCCGCCCCCATGCCAACCCAGACTGGATGGAGCAGCGCCAACTGGCCCAGATCAAGAAACTTCCTTCCGACAAACAGGCTCAGGCTCTGAAGGATAAGGCAGAGAGGAAGGCCTTTTTTGATTCCCTGAAGGGTCTCACTCCAGCGGACCGTATGGCCAAAATACAGGACATGATGGCCAATTCCGAGATGGGGCAGAAAATGCAGGACTCTCAACTCGTCAGGCAGTCGCAACAGACGGCAGAGCGTCGGATCACCCGTGCCGTAAATTACCTCAACCACAAAGCAGCTGCGAAAGCCGCACAATGATTAGGAGCCGTTTGATGAAATTTTCGCGCGGCTTTTCGCTGGTCGAGCTCCTGGTCGTCATCGCCATCATCAGCATGCTGGCCTCGCTGTTCTTCCCATCAATCCAAACCGGAATCCAGAAAGACAAAGGGGCCCAGTGCCTGAGCAATCTTCGGCAGATCGGCGTCTCCGTTCAGCAGTATGTGGCTGACCCGGATAACGGCCATCAGTTTCCTCCCATCTATAATGTGTCGGCTTCAAACGCCTCCTCACAATCGGGAGTGAACTCTAACTCTCCGACCGGTTTGCTTCTTCCGCTGCAATGTCTTGGCAACTACGGAGTCACCATTGCCCTGCTCACCTGTCCTTCAGATACAGCCCCGGATACTAACTATGGAAGCTATCTTTGGTCACCTGTGCTTCAGGGAGAGCAACCGCAGGATGTGCATATTTATACCCGTGGCGGTGTCTTCACGATCAGCAAGCTCAGTACCATGACCGTCTGCACGGACAAGGGGCTGCCGCATCTCGGGAGGCTGAATGTTCTGCGCGCGGACGGCCACGTGGAAACCAAGCCTTAAGGCCACTTAGAGCCCCAGGCCCTAGGAAATTTTCTAAACTTCCTCTTCTGCGCGCAGATTGCGGCCCATTAGGGATTTCATCGCCGCGGCCGGAGTTTTCAGTCCCTGAAGAAGGGCTGAGACCTCGTCGATGATCGGAGTCTCCACGGAGAGTCGTCGAGCTGCCGCTTGCGCACTTATGGCGGTCGGGATTCCTTCCGCTACCATGCTGCCCATGGATGAGGTAATCGATTCGAGTGACTCCCCCTGACCAAGGCGGAATCCCACTTGATGGTTGCGGCTGCTAGGGCTGAAACAGGTGACCATGAGGTCGCCGATACCACTCAATCCACCGAAGGTTTCGCGGCCTCCTCCCATGGCAATGCCGAGCCGGGTCATCTCGGTAAGCGATCGGGTAACCAGACCCGCCCGCGCGTTTTCACCCAGACCGAGGCCGTCAGAGGCGCCGGCCGCAATCGCGAAGATGTTTTTTAACGCTCCGCCCAACTGGATGCCACGGATATCACCGCTCGTGTAGGCACGGAAACTCGTCCCGGCGAACAGCGCCTGAACGGCGGTCAGAGCCTGCGCATCAGCAGAGCCGATCACTCCTGCGGCGGGGATGCCCCGGGCAATCTCACCAGCTAGATTCGGCCCGGAGAGAACGGCTATGGTGGTTTTTGGAAAGCGTTTGCTGATCACCTCGCTCATCAGAAGGCCATGTTCCTGTTCGATTCCCTTGGTGCAGGAGACAAGAACAGGTTTGCGGTCTCCGCATAATTCAGCGAGTTGCGAGGCGATCGCGTCCAGGTATCTCGAGGGAATGGCCAAAAAGAGAATTTCGGATTTCGACGCCACCGAGAGATCCGCCGTGGGCTTGATAGTGGAGGGCAACACCACCCCTGGGAGATACTTTGTATTGATTCCCTCACGGACCATGTTTTCCACATGAATCGGATCATGACCCCAGAGAGGGATTTTCCTGTCTGGTCGAGCAAGGAGAATAGCCAAAGCCGTTCCCCATCCCCCCGCACCGAGAACGCTGACTGCAGGGTTGCTCATGGTTTTTTCGGCCCCGTCTTCTTCTCAAAGCGGGGCTCTGTTCCTGCCTGCAGGCGGACGATGTTCGAGCGGTGACGCCAGATTGCTAGCAGGCACATGAGGCACGCCACGAGCAAAGTTAGCCAATCCGACCGATGCATGAAATAGAGCACGGAGACGGAGACAGGAACGGCAATGGCCGCCGCAATCGAAGCCACGGAAACATAGCGGGTGATGCTGAAGAAAAGGAGCCATGAGCCGAGGCAAAACAGAAAGGCCCAGAATCCGAAGAGTCCGACGATCACGCCTGCGGAGGAGGCAATCCCCTTCCCCCCCTTGAATCCCAGCCAGACGGGAAAGCTATGACCTAGGAGCGCGCAAAGCGCCGCCAACGCTCCTGGGGCGGAGGCGGGGTTCACCCCGATGGAACGACCCCATGCAAGCGCCAGCAGGACGGGAATCAGACCTTTCACAAAATCGAGGAGGAACACGGCATAGCCCCATTTCTTGCCTAGCACGCGAAGCACATTCGTAGCCCCGATGTTGCCGCTTCCCTTAGTGCGGATATCGATACCACAGATCCTGCCGGCGATGAACCCGAATGGGATCGAGCCGAGCAGGTACGAGGCAACGGCTATGAGTAGCCAAGGAGCAAGCGAGGAAAGCACCAATGGATCTCATCAGTCGTAATCGCAGGGACAAGTAAAAAGGGAATAACTCGCGCAGAGGCGCAGAGGCGCGGAGGAAGAGAAAGGTTAAAGAAAACATGTAGGGAGGGTCTGGGGCCCAGCGAAATAATACTCATCACACAATCATAATACCCCTGCGTCTCTGCGCCTCTGCGGGACATATTTCCCTATCCTGTGCTATAATGATTGCCATGATCGCCCGTCATCTCTTGCCCGCGGCCCTACTGCTTTCTATGGTCTGCTGCATGTCCGCACAGACTCCGCCGGGAAATACCAACACAGTCGCTGTCTGCCTGATCGGCCCCGATGGCAATCCGGGCTCAGTCGTCCAGAGTCCCCGCGTTGTAAAGACCGACGCCGAGTGGGAGAAGCAGCTTGGCCCTGCTGCCTACCGCGTTCTGAGGGCCAAGGGGACCGAGGCTCCCTTCTGCGGCAACCTGCTCGATAACCACAAGGATGGCGTCTATTTCTGTGCCGGCTGTGGCTTGCCACTCTTTGCCTCCAGCTCGAAGTTCAACTCCGGCACAGGCTGGCCCAGTTTCTACCGGCCCTTCGCTCCAGAGAACATCACCGAGATCCGCGATGTATCGCTCGGCATGGCCCGTACCGAGATCCTCTGCGCCCGCTGCGGCGGCCACCTCGGTCATGTCTTCGACGACGGCCCGGCACCCACCCATCTCCGCTACTGCCTGAACTCCGTCTCACTGATCTTCAAGGACGAAACTGAAGTGAAGAAGATGGGTGCTCAGGTTGCCCGCTGATCCCCGCAATGAAGCACTCCGAGTTCCACCTCACTCATCGTGTCGGATGGCTCCGCGCCGCCGTCCTCGGTGCAAACGACGGGCTCCTCTCCACGGCCAGTCTGATTGTTGGCGTTGCGGCAGCAGAGGCGAGCCGTGGTAGCGTGCTAGTCGCCGGGGTTGCCGGACTTGTAGCGGGTGCCATGTCGATGGCAGCCGGAGAGTATGTCTCCGTGAGTTCCCAGTCCGATACGGAACGGGCCGATCTGGAGCGTGAACGGATCGAACTTGCCACCGATTTCGAACATGAACATGCGGAGTTGGCCTCCATCTATGTGGAGCGGGGACTTGATCAGGGGCTTGCGGATCAAGTGGCCAAGCAGCTGATGGCAAAGGATGCCTTGGGAGCACATGCCCGTGACGAACTCGGTATTTCTGAAGCCCTTAGTGCCCGGCCTTTGCAGGCTGCATTAGCCTCCGCGGCGACCTTCGCCGTGGGTGCCGCAATGCCATTGCTGGTTGTGCTTGCCGTGCCTCACAACTGGATTGCCTGGACAGTGTCGGGCAGCTCCATGATTTTCCTCGCCATCCTTGGCGCACTCTCTGCCTACGCGGGGGGCGCTCCTATGCTGCGTTCGATCGTGCGCGTCACTTTCTGGGGCGCGCTAGCCATGGCCCTGACTGCAGGCGTGGGTGCACTAGTCGGCAAGCCTGTTTGAATTACCGAGGAGGTGCCGTAGCGCTTATATTCTCTGTAGCCCCCCGAGTTACACTCTTAGGCTGATAGCCACTCCAGACGGCGCGATAGCATCACATCCTGGTCAAAATGAAAATACCCCTTGAAGGTTTTGCCCTCGAGCATCCCCGGTAACCAGTACTGATCATCCTGCCACATATCATGGTAGGGAATCGCAGAAGTTTCCATCCAATGGGGAACTGCCTCATCCGTCTCGACCGGTTCCCCAAGACAACCCTCGGCAGTAAAAACGACACAATGAAGGGCCAGTCCGTCGACAAACTGGAAGTGGAGTTCTCCACGCTCCGAGAGATTCAGCGGCGTGACACAGAGTTCCTCTTGAGTCTCGCGGATCGCGGCCGCCAGAGCGTTCTCGCCGGGTTCGAGTCGACCGCCCGGTCCATTGATCTTCCCTGCACCAAGACCGCGTTTTTTTCTAATCATGAGGATCTGCTTATCCCTTAGCACAAAGCAGAGAGATGCCCTCATCGTCGGCTGCCAGTTCTGCCAGAAGGCGGGGTCGTGGGGATCCATGGGTTGGAGGGTTAGAGCGTTGAAGGGTTGAAGGGTTAGAAATCTACTGCACTAGGCTGACCGGACGAAATAATACTTTCTAACTCTTCACTCTTAGGGATGCGCTGAATAAATCCCATGATGACATCAGGGGTTCTTTGACTGTGGAGACAGCGGGGTCTGGGTCCGACCTAACAGCCTAAAGCCTAAACAGCTAAAAAGCCTGCGGAATCGAATGTCGCCGCATTGTCACAAATCCCCCCTTGACCCCACCATCAGACATCGCACGATAGATGGTTTATGGGAAAAGGGATTCACTCTCACTTCATCAACCGCGGTCTTAGCTGGCTGGAGTTCAACCAGCGCGTGCTCGACCAGGCGCTCGACAAAGAGAACCCCCTGCTGGAGCGCCTGAAGTTCCTTTGTATCGTCAGTTCGAACCTCGACGAGTTCTTCGAGGTGCGCGTGGCCGGTCTCAAGCAGCAGGTGCAGACGAACACCGTCGCGCTGGCGCCGGACGGCATGTCGCCGAAATCAGAACTTGCAGCGATCTCGAAGCGTGCCCGCAAACAGGTGGACGACCAGTACCGCTGCTGGAATGAGGAGATCGAACCAGGCCTCGCGGGTGAGAACATCAAATTTCACAATTTTCCGGATGTTCCCGAATCCGAGCATGCGCATTTCGAGAAGTTCTTCCATGAGCGGATTTTCCCGGTGCTCACGCCCCTTGCCATTGATCCTTCACACCCCTTTCCCCAGCTTCTCAACAAGAGTCTCAATATCATCGTTCACCTCGAGGGCGAGGGGATCAACACCGACCTGGCGGTTGTCCAGGTGCCACGGATCCTACCGCGCGTGGTTCCCTTCTCCCAGCAGACCGAGGAGCAGGGCCATGACTTTGTCTTCCTCGGCAGCGTCATCAAACATTACGTAGGAACCCTTTTCCACGGAGTCAAGGTGCTCGGGGCCCATCTCTTCCGCGTCACCCGCAACAGCAATCTCTACGTCGACGAGGAGGAGGCAGAGAATCTCCTGCACGCGATCGAGGAAGAGCTGCGCCATGTGAATCGCGGTGCAGCCGTGCGCCTCGAGGTTCAGGACGACTGTCCCGACGCGGTGGCCAACCGCCTGCTGGAGATCTTCAATCTCGGTCACGGCGATCTCTACCGGCACGAGGGCCCTATCAATCTCACGCGCCTGATGCCGCTGGCCCTCTCGATCGACCGGCCCGATCTCCGCGACAAGCGGTTCACCCCCGCGACCGTCGTTTCACTTAACGAAGAGGCCGACATCTTCTGGCATATCCGCAAGGGCGATATCCTGATGCAGCATCCCTACGACAGCTTCCAGACCGTCCTCGATTTCCTTGGGCAGGCCGCCGAGGACCCGCATGTCCTGGCGATCAAGCAGACTCTCTATCGTACCAGCTCCGATTCTCCCCTCGTGGCCTCGCTCATCCATGCTGCTGAGAACGGAAAGCAGGTGACGGTCATTATCGAGCTGAAGGCCCGCTTCGACGAAGCCGCCAATATCAAATGGGCACGCCTTATGCGCGAGGCCGGCGTCAATGTCATCTACGGCATCGCGGGACTCAAGACCCATGCCAAGGCCATGCTGGTCGTCCGCCAGGAGGGCGAGATTATCCGGCGCTACGCACACCTCGGAACCGGCAACTACCATCCCTCCACGGCACGTCTTTACACCGATCTCGGTTTCCTCACAGCCCGCGAGGAGCTCACCTCGGATGTTGCCGCGATGTTCAATATCCTGACCGGCGTGTCCAAGTTCCCCGGCATGAAGGAGCTTCTGATGGCACCTTACGATCTGCGTGAGGGCATGCTTGAGTTAATCGACCGTGAGATCGAACATGCCAAGGCCGGTCGCCCGGCTGGCATCTTCGTGAAGATGAACGCCCTAGTGGAGGAGAGCATGATCGATGCGCTCTACCTTGCCTCACAGGCAGGCATCAAGGTGCAGCTCTTCATCCGCGGTATCTGTTGCCTGCGCCCCGGCATCCCCGGGGTTAGCGAGAACATCGAGGTGCGCAGTCTGGTTGGTCGATTCCTAGAGCACAGCCGCATCATTCGCTTTGAGAATGGCGGCGCTCCCGAAATCTACCTCGGAAGTGCTGACTGGATGCCGCGCAATCTCTTCCGCCGTGTGGAGACGGGCTTCCCGATTCGCAACCCCCGCGTCCAGGAGCATATCGAGGAGATCATCAACACCTTCTGGAAGGACAATGTGAAGGTCCGCGTCATGGACACGGAGGGTCTGTACCACCTGCGTTCCGTGGAGGGAGAGAGATTCAACGCCCAGGAAGAGTTCGTCGCCGACTCCCAGCGCCGCCGCAAGGCGAAGCCTGCCTTGGCACAGTAGAAAGTAAGGCTGAAGAGGTTTGGACTGAAGGCTGTTAGGAAAGAGCCGTCAATCAATCGAACCGATCGTGTTTAGAAAACGATCAACCCTCCTAAAACGAAAGGTGAAATGGAGCGGGTAGAGGGAATCGAACCCTCATGGCCTGCTTGGAAGGCAGGAACTTTACCACTAAGCTATACCCGCATTAACTAAAGAATTGTTACCACAGACCCAAAGCGGGGTCAACCCGCGACATGCCTCCCTACTTGGAGGGTGCTGCCTGAGTCTGAATCCCCGCGCGCTCCAGCGCCTCACCGAACTGCTCTGAGATCCGGGTGTTTACCGCGGTTCGGTGGCCATTTGACCTCAGAAAGCAGATTTCTGCGGTTACCGCTCCTAGAAGAAGCAAGCCGACAGCAATCAGCACTCCGGGTCTTAGAAGGAGACGTTGCAAGTTAGGTGAGGCCCGTTCAACTGCTCGTCTTTACTCCAAGGAGCCTTCCTCTTCCTGTCCCGAGGCAATGGCAACGGCTTTCCTCGCAAGAGCCGTGATTCCGGCCCAGTCGCCGGCCTTAATGAGAGAGCGGTCAGCGATCCAGGAGCCACCTACCGCGGCAACGCCGGGAGCAGCCAGATATTCTTTCAGCGTGGCGGCGCTGACGCCGCCTAGCGGGACGAACTTCACGCCGGTGTGGCCGAAGGGGCCGGAGAGAGTTTTGAGCATCTTGATGCCGCCGGCGACATCCGCCGGGAAGAACTTCTGGACCTTGCAGCCGAGTTCGAGTGCGCGCTCGATTTCCGAGGGGGTCATGACTCCAGGGATAAATCCAAGGCCGCGTTCATGGGCGGCCCGGACGACATTTGCATTCAGGCCGGGAGCGAGACCGAAGGTAGCTCCTGCCTCGGCTGCCTGGACGACCTGCTCGCCCGTGAGCAGGGTGCCAACACCAAGATGGACCTTGTCTCCGAAGGCTGCCTTGATCCGGGCAACTGCCTCCGGGGCGGCGGGGGTACGGAAAGTGACTTCGAGAGCATTCAGGCCACCATCCAGAAGGGCTTGAGTCAGGGGCTCTGCATCTTCGGCGCGGTCGATGGTGATTACGGAAATAATGCGGGCGGCAAGGACTGGTGCGAAATCAAAGGATGACATGGAATATCTTTTAAGGAAACCTGCCGGCTTATCCAAGCAAGCAATTGGGCGGGGATGTCCGACTCCCTCAAGAGAGCTGACCAAGAGATGTCCGGAAACCACTATATATTGTGGTGATAGATGCGAATACCCCAAGGGGTTGTGTTTTTTGTTGTGACTTAGCACCTACTAGAGCTACTCTTTGGCACCTCCAGCCACTCTTTTTCTCATGTATCTTCAATCACTCGAACTGATCGGATTCAAGTCCTTTGCCCCCAAGACAACCTTGCGTTTTCATCGCGGGGTGACTGCCATTGTCGGCCCGAACGGCTGCGGCAAATCGAATGTCCTGGATGCAATCCGGTGGGTGCTCGGCGAGCAGTCTGCCAAGGCGCTCCGTGGCGGCGAGATGGCCGACGTCATTTTCAACGGCACCGACACGCGACAGCCCCACAACATGGCCGAGGTCTCCATGACCTTTGCTGAGTGCGAGCAGGAGCTGGGAGTCGAGTGGAATGAAGTCCGCATCACCCGCCGCGTCTTTCGCGATGGCAAGTCGGAGTATCTGATCAACGGCACACCCTGCCGGCTCAAGGACATCCACAATCTCTTCATGGACACCGGCATCGGCCGAAGCGCCTACTCCATCATGGAGCAGGGTCGCACGGCCCAGCTGCTCAATAGCCGTCCGGAAGACCGTCGCGCCATTTTCGAAGAGGCAGCCGGCATCACAAAGTACAAGGCCCAAAAGAAGGAGGCGCTTCGCAAGCTCGAGTACACTGAGTCGAACCTGCTCCGCGTCTCCGACATCATCAAGGAGGTGAAGCGCCAGATCGGCTCCCTCCAGCGTCAGGCTGGGAAGGCCCGCCGCTATCAGTCCCTCATGGAGGACCTGCGTGTTCTCGACACCCATCTTTCGCACCGCACCTACCTCGATCTGGAGCGTTCGATCACCGAGGTTGCGGAGCAGGTGGAGAAGAGTGCCGATGCCCGCGCTCTCTATGAGCACGAGATCGGCGAGCAGGAGCTCGAGGTTGCCGGGGCCCGCGAACAGGTCACCGCACTCGATACCGAGACCGGAGTTGCTCGCGACAGCCTGCAGACCCTGCGCAACCGGATCTTCTCCGGCGAGAGCCGCATCGAGACGAATGCCGAACGTTGCGGTGAATTCCGCGAGATGGGGATCCGCGCCAGCGCCGATATCGATGCCACGCATCTACGCATCCGCGAGCAGGAAAACGAGATCGAGCAGACGGATGCCCAGCTGACATCATTGCTGGAAGTTCTCCGCGGCGAGGAAGAGCTACTCCAGGCGGGTGCCGCGCGTCTCCAGCAGGCGCAGCAGGAGCGTCAGTCCGCCGAGCAGGCCACTGAGTCCCTCACCGGACGCCTTCATGGACTGGAAAACCGTCTAACCGATGTTCGGGGTGAGCTCTCCACCGCCAGCGCCCGCCGCGATGCCGAGAGATCTCGTTCCCTCCAACTTCAGGAGCAAGTTTCCGTCGCCGGCCTTGCCGTCACGACAGCCGCAACACGCGCGGACCAGACGGGAGCTGCCCAGGCCTCCACACGAGCCTCTCTGGACGCGGCGGAGCAGGAGCTTCTCGCCGCCCAGCAGGGGCATGACGAGGCGCAGAATGCACGCCAGATTGCCGAGACCGAATGGAACAACTCGGTAAAGCAACTCTCCGAACGCGAACATCGGCTGGAAATCCTACTCCAGCTTGAGCGTGAGGGTGAGGGACTTGGCGAGGGAGCGCAGGCTATCCTGCGCGGCCTAGACCGCCCCGAATTTTATCAGGCTGGCATTCTCGGAACTCTTGCCTCGCTGATCGAAGTTCCGGCCGCCGAAATCCCAGCGATCGAGGCCGCGCTTGGAGCTGCCAGCCGGGCCATAGTTTTTGCCGATGCCGGCATGGCTGAGGCTGCCCTTCAGACGTTGCGCGAGGCTGCTCAAGGACGTGCTTCCGTGGTGGCAAGCGATCTTCTGCCGATCAGTCCTTCCCCAGCCGAGGCGCTTCCCGAGGGTGCGACTTGCTGGGCAGTCGATGTGGTGCGCGCTACTGGCTCGGCGCATGGGCTGATCGGCCGCCTTCTCGAAGGGGTCGCCATCGTGCCCGATCTAGCGACGGCCTTCCGGCTCAAGCGGGCATATCCCGGTCTTGCTTTTGCGGCGCGCACCGGTGAATTCCTTGGTCGCGACGGCGTCGCGCATGGTGGTTCCACGGGAGATGTTAGCGGATCCGCACTGCTTCGCCGCTCCCAGATTGCCTCGCTCGAGCGGGAGGTGAACTTGCTCCGTGAGAGCGTCTCGCATCTCTCCCTTGTTCGTGAAGGAGCTCTCGCTGCGCTGGAGGCTGCAGTGAATCGTCTCCGCGACGCCCGAGAAGTTCTCGGAAACACGCAGGGACTGCTTGCTGCGGCACAGGCCGATAACCTTCTGGCAACCCGCGAACTGGAGAATGCCCGTAACCGTCACGAGTCCCTCGACGGCGAAATCTCCTCCCTGCAGGAACACATCCAGCTCCTGGAAGCACAGATTGCTGATCGTGAGCAGCAGCTCGAGACAGCCTCGCTGGAGCTAAACACCGCACGCGAAGAGCGTTCAGCCGCCGGCTTCAGGATTTCCTTCCTGCGGGACGCCGAGACGACCGCGGCCGCAGATCTCGCCGAGGCACGACTACGGGTTGCCACCGAGCGTCAGCGTCAGCAGTCGCTCGCAAACCAGCGTGCCCCCATGGAGGCCCGTATCCGCGAGCTGGCCGAAACGATCTCGGTTCGTGAACGCGATATCACGACGCACGACGAAAAGATCAAGTCGCTGGAAGCCGAGTCGACGGGACTTGCCGAGAGCGTGGAGACTTGGAAAATCGAAAGCGCCGAAGCCGAGGCCCGGGTGCTGGAGCTAGGCGTCCGCCGTGCCGAACTGCAATCCGGCGTTGAGGCGTTGGAAATCGCCCTGCGTGGCGCCCGCAAAAATCTCTCCGACCTGCAGGATAACCGCTCTAAGAACGAGGTACGCCTTGCCGAGCTGAAGCTCCGCGCCGAGTCGATCCGCGACCATGTCTCCCGACGCTACCAGCTCGATCTTGCTGGATTTGAGCCAGACCGCTATGCCCTACTCAAGGCCGTGGCCCAGCAGAAGGAAAAGGAGCGCCGTGCCGCCCTTCCCGCATCCACCGATCCGACGGTCGAAGGGGAGGTTTCTTCCAATGAAAACCCCGAAGAGATCACGGTTGAGGTGGTTCAGGCTATCAGCGGCCCCATCCCTGCGGAAATCCCGTGGGAACGGATCGAGCTCGTTGTTGCCGAGCTAACCGAACGCGCCGACTCGATGGGGCCCGTCAACCTGGATGCCATTCAGGAATACGATGAGCTGGAGGAACGCTACAAATTCCTTGAACAGCAGAATAACGATCTGATCAACGGCAAGGCCGAGCTGATGGAGGCGATCGCCCGAATCAACAAGACGACCAAGGAGCTCTTCTCGGAGACTTTCGAGAAGATCCGCGTGAACTTCCTGGAGATGTTCACCCAGCTCTTCGGCGGCGGTAAGGCCAACCTCCTCCTCATGGATGAGAGCGATCCGCTCGAGAGTGGCATCGAGATCATCGCCAGCCCTCCTGGCAAGAAGCTCCAGAGCATTTCGCTCCTCTCCGGCGGCGAGCGCACCATGACGGCAGTGGCCCTGCTCTTCGCTATCTACATGGTGAAGCCCTCCCCCTTCTGTGTGCTCGACGAAATGGACGCCCCGCTCGACGAGTCGAATATCGGGCGCTTCATCAAGCTACTCGACCGTTTCATCGGCCAGAGTCAATTCATGGTCATCACCCACAACAAGCGCACGATGTCGCGTGCCGACTCCCTCTATGGCGTAACCATGGAAGAGCGCGGCATCAGCAAGCTCCTCAGCGTCAAGTTCACCGGTCGGGATGAGCAACTACCGCCAGCCGCAGCCACGAACAGCACCCTGCGCGACGAGACGCTGGAAACGGCTCCCGTTGGTGTAACGGAGGAGATTGAAGGATAAATAATCTGGATGCAACGGATGCGAAGCAACGGCCAAGCAAGCAAACGAGGAAGACAGGAACTGAGGAACGAGTGCCATTTGTCTGCCAATCTTCCCAGATCAGGCATCCTCGGACTGCTCGCCTGGAGGCTCGCATGACATCGCACGAGCGAGGCAAGCAAAGCCGCCTTCCCAGGCGCCTTTTCCCCCCACCCCGAGGAGGCGGCGCAGGATTGATTTTCTGCGCCGCTTCTTCATTGTTGATTAATGCGCTCAAAACATAATCAGCTTGGGGCTGTTCTCAGGTGGCTTGCTTTAGTCTCATTGATAAGCGCTTTAGTCATCTGTCTTTGGGCTATTACGCATAGAGCTGGTCTGAATCATCGATGGACCGACTGGAATTTTTTGGCGCTGTTCCCTTGCATCTTCGTTGGTCTGCTCATTCCATCTTTGTCTCCGGGCAGGTGCAAAACCATAGCCTCTTGGCTCAACTTAATTTTGAGCGTAATGGCCTGCGCCTTTGTTTTTTTGGCCAGCACCCATTCTTAAAACAGGGAATGGGCCTTTAGTTCCCATTTCATCATTCATAACTCCTACTTCATCCTTTCCCCAAATGCTCCTCGAAGGCTCCGCCCAGTGGCAGCAGTACATTTTTATTGCGGCGACACTTTTCCTTTTATGGGAGCTATGGCGGGGTTGGAGACTCGGAGCCGTACGCGGTCTCCTGAGGTTAGCGGCCCTTTTTTGTGCCTGGATCGGAGGTTCGACGGCTGCAGGAGCCACGGGGACGGTGGTCGCCTTTTTCTCCAAGGTCCCTCCCCTGATCGCCCCCGCCGTCGCGGGGCTGACGGTCGGTATAGGTATCTATATCGGCATCTCGATCGTCGCAGGGCTTCTTTTTAAAAAGACTGAGGATCACTCGGGAGTGATCCGGCTTGGTTTTGGTTTGGGTGGCGCAGTTTGCGGAGTGATCTTCGGCATCCTCTTTCTCTGGGCTGGAATCACGCTGATCAGGGGCATGGGAGCTCTCGGGGAACTCCGCGTCGTCCAGGCCCGGAATGAGGGGCGGTTACTCTCCACGGAAAAAACGGCCCTCTTCCTGATCAAGCTGAAGGAATCACTGGAAATCGGTGTCACTGGCCAGACTCTCAAGAAGGCAGACCCGCTCCCGGCGGCATTCTACGACAATATCGTGAAGATCTCCATGGTAGCAGGCTCGCAACAGGCCATCGAGCGCTTCGTGCAGTATCCCGGGACACTGAAGATCATCGCCAATCCTCACATTACCGCCCTGATCCAAGACCCCGCCCTGGAAAAAGCAGCCGAGAAAAAGAACATCCTGCCTCTTCTGCAGAACAAGCATGTCCAAGCCGCGGCCAATGATCCCCTCCTTCTTGCCCAGCTAAAGGAATTCGATCTGACCGGGGCGCTTAACTACGCCCTCGAACCCCCAGTCCCCGTCCGGCACAGCCAGCCGATCCAACCGATCAAAAAAGCCCATCCTGGCAATTCTCCGAACTCGCCTCGCGCCAAACCGCACGCTACAAACACGTCCTCGCAATCCATCACGACTCCCGGTAAAGCCAACTGACAGAGAACATCATCTTATGAGCACGGAATACAGCGTAACGATCGGACTTGAAGTCCATGCCCAGTTGAAAACCAAGAGCAAGATGTTCTGCGGTTGCAAGGTCGAGTACGGAGCTGAACCGAACACGCACACCTGCCCTACGTGTCTCGGACTGCCCGGTGCGCTTCCGGTGATGAATGGCGAGGCGCTGCGACTTACCGCCCGCGCAGGACTGATGCTAGGCTGTGACATTCCCGAGGTCTGTAAGTTCGATCGCAAGAACTACTACTACCCGGACATGCCGAAGAACTATCAGATCTCCCAGTACGACCAGCCCCTCTGTCTCGGAGGCGACGTCCCTCTCCACGAGACGGCCTATCCTAAGGATGCCCAGAAGACGATCGCGACCCCCGGCAAGAAGATCCGGCTCACCCGCATCCATCTGGAGGAGGATGTGGCGAAGAGTTTCCATCTCGAGACTGCCAGCGGCATTGATTTCAACCGCGCCGGCACACCTCTCATGGAGATCGTCTCGGAGGCCGACATCGCTTCCCCCGAGGAGGCCTTCGCCTACCTCACGGCACTGCGTCAGATCCTTGTCTATGGTGAAATCAGCGATGCCGACATGGAGAAGGGCCAGATGCGCTGCGATGTGAACGTTTCCGTGCGACCTGTCGGCCAGAAGGAATACGGCACCAAGATCGAGCTGAAGAATCTCAATTCCATCAGCGGAGTCCGCCGCGCTCTCGCCTTCGAGATCGAGCGCCAGACTGCCTTTGTGAAGGCGGGAGGAAAACTCGATCAGGAGACGCGTCGTTGGGATGACGACCGTGGCGAGACGACGCTCATGCGCATCAAGGAGTCCGCTCACGACTACCGCTACTTCCCCGATCCTGACCTGCTTCCCGTCCGCACGGCCAAGATCGTCGAATCGGCAAAGGTTGGCATGCCGGAGTTGCCTCAGGCCAAGCGCGACCGATTCGTCGCTGACTATGGTATCAGCGAGTACGACGCGGCCGTCCTAGCAGATGATGCCGCATTGGCTGATTACTTCGAGGTAGCCAGCAAGGGCTCCCCCAAGCCGAAGAGCGTTGCAAACTGGATCATCAACGACCTGCTCAGCGCCCTCTCAGCCGCTTCGCTGGATCTCTCGGAATGCCCCATCCAGGCAGCTTATATCGGTGAACTCACGGCCCTCATTGAGTTAGGAACCATAAGCGGCCGCCAAGGCAAGGAGGTCTTTGCCGAGATGATGGTCAGCGGCAAGCAGCCCGCAGTGATCGTTGAGGAGAGGGGGCTCAAGCAGGTCAGCGACACCGGGGCTATTGAGGCATTCTGCGACGAGGTCATTGCTGCCAATCCGGCATCTGTCGCCGACTTCAAGTCTGGCAAGGAAGCCGCGCTCAACTTCCTCAAGGGTCAGGTCATGAAGCTTTCCAAAGGAAAGGCAAATCCCGCTCTCGCGGGAGAGATCCTCGCGAAGAAGCTCCAAGCATAGCTAGCGTTCCCAAGGCTCCCAGGGCTCTTTAACCCGAACCCTTCAGCGCGGAGGCAAGGCCCTGGATCTGCTCTGGTTTGTGAGCGCTACTAAGCGTGATGCGAAGCCGCGCCGTATTTCTCGGAACGGTGGGGTAGCGGATCGCTGGAATAAAGAATCCCGCTTGCTGAAGCCGCGTCGTCTCTTGCATCGTGCGTTCTTCACTTCCGAGTATCAGCGGGAGGATCGCACTCGGGGAGTCGCTGAGCTTCATCTCCGAGGCAAAGAGACGAAGATTTTCCTGAAGGTCAGCACGAAGAGCATCACCCTCCGGCGACTGAACGATCCTGAGGGACGCACGACAGGCGGCCGCTACGGCCGGGGAGGGAGCTGTGGAGAAGACAAAGCTTCGGGCGCAGTTGATCAAATAATCGATCAGAACCCTCGATCCGGCGATGTAGCCGCCGGAAACACCGAGAGCCTTGCCGAGCGTTCCCATCTGGATGTCGACCTGATCTCCAAGACCCAGCTCGCCTGCAAGCCCCTGAGCTCCTGCACCGCGAACGCCGACCGCATGAGCCTCATCGAGGAAGAGGATGGCACCATAGCGTTCCTTCAGCCCTACGATTTCACGGAGCGGAGCCAGATCGCCATCCATGCTGAAGACCGATTCGGTGATGACCATCACGCGCGAGGTGGGATGTTTTTCGCGCGCCCATCGCAGGTGGGATTCCATCTTCTCCAGATCGTTATGGGGAAACACACGGAGAATTGCGCCGCTCGCGCGGGCCCCGTCGATTAGGCAGGCGTGGGCCAGCTTGTCCATGATGATGACATCATCCTTACCGGCGAGTACGGGAATGGTTCCGGTGGCTGCAGCGACGCCCGTCGAGAAGACCAAGGCGGACTCCGTGCCCTTCGCCGCCGCCAATTCCTCTTCCAGCGCGGCGTGCTCAGCTGTATTCCCGCAGATCAGGCGCGACGCGGTGGATCCAGTCCCCCATCGACGAGCCCCCTCCCCCATCGCATCGGCGATGGCAGGATGAGATGAGAGTCCCAGGTAGTCATTTGAGGAAAAGTTGATCAGCTCTCGGCCGGCGATCGTGATTTGGCTGCCGTGCGTTTCCTCAACGACTTGCAGGTTGCGACGCAGACCTTGGTCTTCGAGAGCGGCGAGCTGCAGGCTCAACCATGAATCAAATGAGACCATGGAGAAATGAACAGAGAAGGGCGCGAAAGAATATTAGCGCCTGGATTGGGATGACTTCGAAGCCGAGGAGGCCGAGGAGGTCCCTCTAGAAACCTTTGGGGGCTGCTGTACGACGTCGAGCTTGCTCACAAGCGGGGCATCGCGCTCGGTCACGAAATTCACCACGAGACCCGGGCGTCCAGCACGTGCAGTGCGTCCTACGCGATGCAGGTAATTCTCCATCTGCTGCGGCATGTGATAGTTGATGACGCGGCCGACATGCTCCACGTCGAGCCCCCTAGAGGCGAGATCGGTGGAGATCAGCAGGGCAACGTCACCCTCCCGGAACGCCTTGAGGTTCCTGCGCCGCTCCATCTTGTCCATCTCTCCCCGGTAGACCACGCAGGGCCACCCGGCTTCTTCCAACTCGCCGGCCAGCTTATCGCACTGCTCGCGAGTATTGGTAAAGAGGATCGTTCCTCCCTCCACCTTTTTGTCGAGCAGACGCTCGAGCAGGGGAAAGCGTTTTCCTCCCACGACCGTTTCCTGGGTAGTGGTGAGTGACGCCACGACCCGGTGGCTCCCCAAGCTGCGGATGACTTCCGCACTAGCGAAGAGATCCGCAATGAGTTTCTCCACTGCTGGCGGAACCGTGGCCGAGAACATCGCGAGCTGACGCTCTGGCGGGCAATCCTTCACGATCCGTCGCACATCTGGCAAAAATCCGTGATCCAGCATCTGATCAGCCTCATCGAGCACGAGGGTGCGGACATCCCCTAGCGTCACGAGCCCTGCCTCCATCATCTTGATAAGGCGCCCAGGCGTGGCAACCAACACTTCGAAGGGACCCTGCAGGCTGCGTTTTGCCTGTTCCATTGTTGTGCCGCCCAGGAGTGAGCGCACGCGGAGACGCGTCGTGTGAGTGAACGGCTTGAAGGCCTTGGCGACCTGCTCACCCAACTCCCTGGTGGGGACTACCACGATTGCGCGGGGCTCACCATAGACAGTGACCGGTTTGCCTTGGAGCTCAAGAGTCTTGAGCCGATGGAGAATCGGCAGGGCATAAGCGAGGGTTTTTCCGCTGCCGGTCTCGGCAACCCCCACCACGGAACGTCCCGCGAGCAGGGCCGGCACGGTCTGGGCCTGGATATCCGTGGGGATGGTCAGGTTTTTTTCAACAAGCGTCTCCCGAAGGGTGGGGAGCAGTGCGAGATCGGCAAAGGAGTTCATGGTTGGGAAGCTAGCGGATTCTCTGGGAGATGGGAGGGATTATCCTTGGCTGGCGTCAAGGCTCTGCAGAATCACTGCTTGAGAGCATGAAGCCGCTGATCGCGGCATGGCAGTCGAACCTGAAGGTTCTTCATCCCTCAGAATGCAATTTGTTGCTCTGTGAGCAAGTAAACCGGATGGGGAGGGATTTCCTCTGCATTCGCAGAGGTGCTACGGGATGGCTTTGCATTGATTATATGCCGCTAATCGCGGCATGGTGATCGAACTGAAGTTCTCATCCCTCAGAATGCAATTTGTTGCTCTATGAGCAAGTAAACCGGATGGGGAGGGATTCGAACCCTCGTTACCGATAAAGGTAAACACGCTTTCCAAGCGTGCGCGATCGACCACTCTGCCACCCATCCTAGGAAGGCGTAAGAAACTAGGCTGGAACCATTCGGGATGCAAGCCGCGAGACAGGAAGGGGATTCGTTCAGCCCTCAAAATTCTAAAAAGTGGGGAGGGATGGCCTCTGCATTAGCAGAGGTGCACCATCATGGCTTCGCAGAAAAGCTCTCCCGCTGATCGCGGGATGGTGATCGAACCCTCGTTACCGATAAAGGTAAACACGCTTTCCAAGCGTGCGCAATACGTGGCCTTGGGAAAGGCCCGGATAGATTCCGCAACCGCGGGACCCGTAGGGCGAGCCGAGCGGGCGCGAGCGAGTCAATCGACCACTCTGCCACCCATCCTAGGAAGGCGTAAGAAACTAGGCTGGAACCATTCGGGATGCAAGCCGCGAGACAGGAAGGGGATTCGTTCAGCCCTCAAAATTCTAAAAAGTGGGGAGGGATGGCCTCTGCGAGGTGATGAGAACGGCGCTTTTTGAATCTCCTCCTGTTAAATCAGGGCTTCTTACTTGCTCATCAAGGGCCCTGCGTTCATAAATGCTTCTCTTTCCCAACACAGGAAACCCATTTCTTACACACCGATGAGCGCTACCGTCACCACCGCAGAGCCAGCAGTAGAAAACATTGCTCAGGCCGTCCCGATGATCAATGTTCAGGTGGATGGCGAGTGGAAGCAGTTTCCCAAGGGGACCCGCCTCATCGAGGCTTGCATGAAGTCAGGCAGCTACGTGCCTCATTACTGCTACCATCCTGCTCTGAGTTCTCCCGGCAACTGCCGCATGTGCCTGATCGAGATGGGCACTCCGAAGATGGGCCCCGATCGCAAGCCGGAGCTTGGGGAGGATGGTCGGCCTCTTATCAACTGGAGCCCGAAGCCCGCCATCTGCTGCGCCATCGAGGTCTCCGAGGGGCTCGGTGTCCGTACTAACTCACCGCTTGTCGAGGAGTGTCGTAAGGGTGTGATGGAGTTCCTCCTGATCAATCACCCGCTCGACTGCCCCATCTGTGACAAGGCCGGCGAGTGCCGCCTACAGGAGTTCTCCGTGGAATACGGTAACGATAACTCCCGATTCGAGGATGATAAGGTCAAGAAGCCGAAGCATGTCGATATCGGCGAGCGCATCGTCCTCGACGACGAACGCTGCATTCTCTGCTCCCGCTGCATCCGCTTCATGGACGAGGTAGCCAAGGATGACTGTCTCGGCTTTGTCGACCGCGGTGGTCACACCACGCTGACCGTCCATCCCGGCAAGCGCCTCGACAGCAACTACTCGCTCAATACCGTCGACATCTGCCCGGTCGGCGCGCTGACCTCCAAGGACTTCCGCTTCAAGATGCGCGTCTGGTTCCTCAAGGAGACCAAGACCATCGACACGAACTGCGGCACTGGCAGCAACATCCTGATCGGCAGCCGTGAGAACAAAGTCCACCGCATCACCCCACGTGAGAACGAGGCCGTGAATGCCTTCTGGCTGCCCGATTCCCATAGGTTGAATTATACCTACATCCACCGCGAGGATCGCCTCAAGGAGCCCCTTGTGAACGGAGGATCCGTCCGCTGGAAGGATGCCGTTACCGCCGCCGCCGAATCGCTTAAGGGCCAGGCCGGTGCCTCGACCGCAATTATTGCCTCGGGCCGCATGACCAATGAGGAGCTTTTCCTGGCAAGCCGTCTCGCCAAGACCCTCGGAGCTGAGCTGATCGACATCCGCCCACGTGCGCAGAAGGGCGATGGATTCCTTGTCTCCGATGATGGTAATCCGAACACCCGGGGTGCCCAGCTGCTCGGTGTGACCGGCTCCGCTCCGGGCTCCCGCCTACCCGAGATCGTGGCAGGCATCGCCTCCGGCAAGATCACCTCTCTCGTAGTACTCGGCGAGAACCCTCTTCATTGCGGCCTTAGCGAGATTGATCTGAGCAAGCTCTCCTCACTCGTGACGCTCGATATCCTGCCGAATGACGGGCTCAAATTCTCGAAGGTCGTCCTTCCCGGCAGTGCCTCCGCGGAAAAGCGCGGATCGATGGTGAATATCAACGGCCGTCTCCAGCGCCTCAACCGCGCCCTCACGGCGCCCGGCCATGCCCGCGATGATTGGGAAATTCTGAGCGACCTGCTGAAGGCTCTGGGAGCCGAAGGGGCCTCTTCCCTTGAGGAACTTTTCAAGCAGATGGCAGCAGCCACGCCCGCACTTTCCGGCCTGAACTTCGGCAAGATCGGTGACCTCGGCGTCACGCTGAAAGCCTGATCATTTTGCCCATGGATCCGCTGGAAGAGTTAAAATCCTTCCTACGCTTTCCCAGCATCTCCACGCAGCCGGAACATGCTCCGGATCTAGAGGCCTGTGCCGAGTGGCTGAGCGAAAAACTCACGGCGATAGGGCTGACTGCGACCGTTCATCCCACATCCGGGTCTCCCGTCGTCGTCGCTTCGACCCCGCGCGATCCGCAGAAGCGGACTGTACTGATCTACGGCCACTACGACGTGCAGCCGCCCGATCCGCTGGAGGGGTGGACCACGCCGCCCTTCGAGCCCCGCATTGAGGAAGGTCGCATCTATGCCCGCGGCTCCGCTGATAACAAAGGGCAGATCCTCGCTCATATCCTCGGGGTGGGCGAGACACTCCGCGAAAAAGGCTCCCTGCCCGTCAATGTCATCTTCCTGATCGAGGGCGAGGAGGAGATTGGAAGCCCTAATCTCGCTGACTTCCTGCGGGAGCATAGGGAAGAACTCGCCTGCGATTTGGTTGCGATCTCAGACACCGCGATGGCGCCGGGCAACAAGCCTGCCCTCACCTATGCCCTGCGTGGTATTGCCGCGATGGAGCTCATCGTCCGCGGTCCGGCCCGCGACCTCCACAGCGGTCTTTTCGGAGGTGCTGTGGCGAATCCCGCCACAGTGGTGGCTCGCCTGCTGGCCTCTCTCCATGATGCCGAGGGACGCGTTCGTATTCCCGGTTTCTATGACGCCGTACGACCGCTTGAGCCTTGGGAACGCGAAGCCGCTGCCAGCTTGGAAAAGGCATCCGGCGGCGACGAAGCGATCAAGGAGCTTGCCGGGGTTGCTGAGCTCTTCGGAGAAAAGGACTTCACGACCATCGAGCGCATTGGAGCGCGTCCGACAGCCGAGGTGAACGGCATTGGTGGCGGCTACCAGGGGGCCGGAACCAAAACGGTCCTGCCAAAAGAAGCCTTTGCCAAACTCACCTTCCGACTGGTCGCCGATCAGGATCCGGCCGTGATTCTCGCGGCAGCCGAGGAATATCTCCGCAATCAGACTCCTCCGGGCGTTCTGCTGGAAATCATCACCGGACACGCAGGCGCCTCCTACCAGTCCGATCCGAATTCCCCGGACGGGCTGGCCGCCCGAAAGGCCCTTGCCGGCGCCTTCGGTTCGGAGCCCCTGCTTCTGCGGGACGGTGGCAGCATCCCTATCTTGGCCACGCTGAAGGAAATCCTCGGTGTCGATTCCTACCTCCTGGGCTTAGCGAATCCAGACTCCCGCATCCACTCGCCGGACGAGAACATGCTTGTCGAGAACTTCCTCGGCGGCATCCGCATGAATAAGATTCTCTTAGAGGAGTTGGGAAAAGCTAACTGAAAAGCCCCTTTTTCTTTGCATGAACGCATTTTCACGCATAAAAAAACGCTATTTCTTTGCGCGTTTCCAGGAACGTATTAAGATTATGATGATTTCTTTCTATGTCCTCTCTATCCCCTCTGCCCATTCTGGACCTCTCGCTACTTGATAGTCGCGAAGTGTGGATGGCTATTGCCGAGGCGGAGCGCCACCTTGCCGAGCTCAAAGGGCTCTGCGAAACCCTTCCTAATCAGGCGATACTGATCAGTACCCTCTCGATCCAAGAGGCGAAGGACAGCTCGGAGATCGAGAACATCATCACGACCCATGATGAGATCTTCGCTGATCGTGAGGAGGAATCGGCGAACGGTTCCGTGAAGGAGGTGCGCTACTATGTCGAGGCGCTACAGGGGGGTTTCGAGGAGGTGCGTAAGAGCGGCCTGATCCGTCTGAAAACGCTGCTGGATGTCCAGACACGGATCGAGCCGAAGAAGGCGGGTCTAAGAAAACTGCCGGGTACCGTTCTGAAGAACCCTGCATCGGGAAGGATCGTCTACGAGCCGCCACAAAGTGCTGCGGAGGTGGAATCTCTAATGAACAACCTGATTGACTTTCTTCATGCGGAGGATGATCTGAATCCAATCCTTCGTATGGCGATCGCGCATCATCAGTTCGAGAGCATTCATCCGTTCTATGACGGAAACGGCAGGACCGGCCGCATCCTGAATTTGTTGATCCTCCAGAAGGAGGGTCTCCTTGATCTGCCGGTACTCTACCTGAGTCGATATATCACCACTACGAAGGGTGAATACTACAGGCTGCTGCAGGAGACGCGTGAGAAGGGACTCTGGAAGGATTGGTGCCTCTATATGATCCGAGGCGTCTCGATGACGGCCCGTAGCGAAATCGCGCTGGTGAAGTCGTTGCGCGCGCTCATGCAGGAGACGAAAGTGAAGATCCGGAGCCGACTGGAGAAAATCTATTCGCAGGATCTGCTCAACAATCTCTTCCGCCATCCCTACACGAAGATCGAGTTCGTGGAGAAGGAGCTCGGTATCTCGCGCGTCACCGCTTCGAAATATCTGGAGCTGTTGGTCACCGAGGGACTCCTCCGCAAGGAAAAGAGGGGGAAAACCAACTTCTTCATCAACGAGCCGCTGTTCCAACTGCTGAGCAATGTCTCCCTTCGATGAACAAAGCCGAGAGATGAGGCCTTTTGGCGCGTCTTTTGCTCTCTGTTGACTTGAACCCAACCTCCAACCTTTTATTCTGAACCGATGTCCGCCGATCCAACCGCACTCTATTCCCGCAAGAATCCCTTTCCCGCGAAGCTCAAGACGAACCGCAGCCTCACTGGCCCGGGGTCGGCCAAGGACACCCGCCACTTCGAGATCGATCTCGCGGATTCGGGACTCGCCTACGAGGTCGGCGATTCGCTCGGTGTGTTCCCGACGAACAATCCCGTACTTGTCGAGGAGATCCTCGGCGTTCTCGGTTTCAGTGGTGAGGAAGAGGTGACGGATCCGAATGGGAACACAATCACGATCCGCGAGGCCCTGACCCGCAGCTATGTGATCACCGAGAAGGACAAGAAACTCCTAGCTGCCATCGCGGAGAAGGATCCTACGGCAGCCCACTTTATCCCGATGACGACCCCGGAGGGACGGGCTGAACTCGAGGCCTATGTCGCGGGGCGCGAGGTGATCGATCCCCTGCTGGCTCATCCCGCTGCCAAGTTTACGCCAGAGGAATTCGTGAAGTGCCTGCGCAAGCTGCAGCCACGTCTCTACTCGATCGCCTCGTCGCAGAAGGCCAATCCCTCGGAGGTTCATCTCACCGTGGCAGCGGTTCGCTACGAGACCCATGGCCGAAAGCGAGAGGGTGTCTGCTCGACCTTCCTTTCCGACCGTGCGGACAATGTACCCGTTCCCGTCTTCGTCCATACGGCCAAGCACTTCCGCGTTCCCGAGGATCCTTCGACCCATGCGATCATGGTCGGCCCCGGCACGGGAATCGCACCCTTCATGGCCTTCCTTCAGGAAAGGAAAGCCACCGGCGCCACGGGCAAGAATTGGCTCTTCTTCGGCGATCAGAAATCCGCCACCGACTTCCTCTACCGCGAGGAGCTGGAGGCCTGGCAGAAGGAGGGTGTCCTCCACAAACTCTCAACCGCCTTCTCACGCGATCAGGCCGAGAAGGTTTATGTCCAGCACCGCATGCTGGAGGAGGCTGAGGAACTCTTCGCATGGCTTGAGCAGGGTGGCTATTTCTATATCTGTGGCGATGCATCGCGCATGGCCAAGGATGTCGACACCGCCCTTCATCAGGTGGTCGAGAAGGCTGGAGGCAAGTCCCCTGAGGAGGCCGCCGCCTATGTCGAGGAGCTGAAGAAGTCGAAGCGCTACAGGAAAGACGTCTACTAGGGCGTTCAATAGAACTGGATGGACTTCCAATTACGTTGGAAGGAGATCCTGCTTGTATGGAATTGGGTGACGGAGGCATGATGCAGACCTATGTCCTACACGCTGCCTCCTCTTCCCTACGCTTTCGACGCCCTCGAGCCGCACATCGATGCGCGCACGATGGAGATCCATCACGATAAGCATCACGCTGCTTATATCAATAACCTCAACAACGCCCTCAAGGATCATCCCGAGCTTGCCGCCAAGCCGGTGAATGAACTGATCGCAGATCTCTCCGCGGTTCCAGAGGCAATCCGCCCGGCCGTCCGCAACAACGGCGGCGGTCACTCCAACCACACCTTCTTCTGGGAGATCATGGGACCAGGCAAGGGAGGAGCACCTGTCGGCAAACTTGCCGAGGCCATCACCAAGGCCTTCGGCAGCTTTGACGAGTTCAAGGCCAAGTTCGAAGAGGCCGGTGTCAAACGATTCGGCAGCGGGTTCGCCTGGCTCATCGTGAATAAGCAGGGCCAGCTGGAGATCATCTCCTTGCCCAACCAGGACAGCCCCTACATGGATGGTAATAAGCCAGTGATCGCCAACGACGTCTGGGAGCATGCCTATTACCTCCACTATCAGAACCGCCGCCCCGATTATCTCAAGGCCTGGTGGAACGTGGTCAACTGGGATCATGCCGAGCAGAACTATCAGACCGCGTTGAAGTAGTTCCTTTTGGCCCAGGGCGTCGTTGCTGCGCGCTCGCCGTAGGTTTTGCTACGGCATCGCTTGCGACGCCTAGCCCTGAACCAAAATCAACACCTTTAGAAAGCCCCGCTCCGGAAACGGCGCGGGGCTTTTATTTAAGGATGAAGTCAGAAGGATGAATGATGAAGGACTGCCGCCGCAAAACGCACGGTGGTTGAATTTCCGAATAGTCTAACAGTCTTCAGCCTAACAGCCTCGTTGCGATTACCCCATTCCCGATTACCTATTCCCCATAACCCACAGCGGCCCTAGCCGCCGTGTCCGCATCGATCAGTTCATCCAGAGTCGGATGCTGCACGAAAGGCACTTCATCCATGGCCCGTGCCACGCTTTCCCAGATGCCGGTGAAGCTGAGTCGTCCGGCAAGGAAAGCCTCCACGGCCGACTCATTCGCGGCATTCAGCACGGCCGGGAGCGTTCCGCCTGCTATTCCGGCACGGCGTGCTAGCTCTAGAGCGGGGAAGAGATCGGCTCTGGGCTCTTCGAAATCAAGACGACCTACTTTCGTCAGATCGAGCGGTGTGCAGGGGCCGGCAAAGCGCTCGGGATAGGTGAGCGCGTACTGGATCGGCAGCGCCATGTCGGTCGAGCTCATCTGGGCCATGATCGAGCCGTCCACAAACTCCACCATCGAGTGGACGATGCTCTGCGGGTGGATCACCACGTCGATCTTCTCCATCGGGATGTTGAAGAGCCAACGCGCCTCGATCATTTCTAGTCCCTTGTTGAAGAGGGTTGCCGAGTCGATCGAGATCTTCCGACCCATCGACCAGGTCGGGTGACGCAGTGCCTGCTCGGGGGTGACTGAGGCCAGATCCGTCGCAGAAGCTTTGCGGAAGGGCCCTCCCGAGCAGGTCAGAATCAGCCGCTTCACGGTTGAGAGGTCTTGTCCTTCGAGGCATTGGAAGACCGCATTGTGCTCGCTGTCGACGGGGAGAACCCTGCCTCCCGTCCGCTGTGCTGTCGCCATTACCTGCTCACCGGCCATGACCAGGATCTCCTTGCTAGCGACTGCCAAATCTTTGTCGGTTTCCAGGGCGCGAAGAGCGGGCTTCAGTCCCGCCGTGCCCACGATTGCGACCAGCACAAGATCAGCCCCCGGCATTGCGGCTAGAGTCTCGAGGCCATCCGCCCCATGCAGAACCTCGCGTCCCGGCAGGTTGGAGCGGAGTGCGGCCGCCCCCAACTCATCCCCCGCGCAAATCCTGGCGGCGGGAAACTCGCGAGCGATTTCCAGGAGGCGATGCACATTTTGTCCGCCGGAGATGCCAACAATCTCGATCTTATCAGACAGGGCGCGCGCCACGCGCAGGGTACTCTCGCCGATGGAGCCGGTAGCCCCAAGGACGACGACTCGTTTCTTCATAGGTGCAGCAGAAAGAGCAGGATGAAATAGAACAACGGCAGGGTGAAGAGCAGGCTATCGATCAGGTCGAGTCCGCCGCCTATGCCGGGCAGTGCATGACCGGAGTCTTTGCTGTGCACCGAGCGCTTGAGCAGGGATTCGGCCAGGTCGCCGGCGACTCCCGCAATCGCCAGAAGCAGCGACAGGCCGTAAACCAGCATTAAGGAAAAGGGAGGAAGATGCTGCCCGAAGAAGTGAAAGACCCCCCAGCCCACGGCCACACCCAGCACAACACCGCCGAGAATTCCCTCCCAGGTCTTCTTAGGACTGATATTCGGGAAGAAGGGTGTGCGTCCGAAGAGGCTTCCGCAGAGGAATGCCCCCACATCGGTGAATTTCGTCACCGCCACCACGAAGAGAACCAAATACTGGCCCGTGAGGTGGCCCTCGGAGGTCCGGGGCGTGAAGTAGAGCAGCTTAGCCATGAAGAGGAAAAGCCACGGAATGTAGATCACCCCCAGGAGGGTGAACGTGATCCCCTCGGCCGTGGCACGGCCTGGGTTGTTGCGGCCATACTCCCGCAGGAAGAGAGTCATCACGAAGAAAGCCATGACCGCCGCCTCGCCCGGGAAGATCGCAAACCGGATGACTGGGTCCGCAGATTGCAATAGCCAAAAATTCAGACCAATCAGCAACAGGGCTACTGTCATGCCCATGCCCCGATGGTGGGAGATCCCTCCAGCTTTCAGCAGGGCGAAGTACTCCCAGAGCGCCCCCAGGGCAGGGATGCTGATCAGAATTGCAAAGGCTATTTCCGAGCGGAGCCTGTAGGCGACGATGAGTGCCCCCCATAGGATCACGGTACTGACAAGGCGGGGTAGGAAAGAGGAGGGGAGTGAACGCATTCCGAGCTGTTTAAGTTAGAAACACCCCCGTTAAAGGCAAGCCGCCGTTTTCCGATTGCTCCCCCGAAGGGGAGGTCTACGCTGTGGGTTCACCGAATCATCAACCCTATTCCCCGAACCATGGCCAAAGAAGACGCATCCGCCGACAAAGCAACCGACAAAGCCGCCACCGCGCGTGCCAAGAATCTCGACCTCGCCATCCAGGCTATCGCCAAGGACTACGGCGACGGAGCCATCATGCGCCTTGGTGAGGCATCCGCGGTGAACATCGCCTCCATCCCGACCGGTAACCTCCTCATCGACCGCGCCCTTGGGGTCGGCGGATTTCCGAAGGGCCGCATCATCGAGATCTATGGCCCCGAGTCCTCGGGAAAAACTACCCTCACTCTCACCGTCATCGCCCAGGCCCAGAAGCGCGGTGGCGTCGCCGCCTTCATCGACGTCGAGCACGCTCTCGATCCCAGCTATGCTCGCAAGCTCGGGGTGAATCTGGAGGAGCTCCTTGTCTCCCAGCCCAGCTCCGGCGAAGAGGCCCTCCGCATCTGCGAGACGCTCATCCGTTCCAATGCCGTCGATGTCGTCGTGCTCGATTCCGTTGCCGCACTGGTCACCAAGTCCGAGCTCGAGGGAGAGATCGGCGACTCCGTCGTCGGAGCGCAGGCCCGCCTCATGAGCGCCGCGATGAGGAAGCTCACGGCCTTCATCTCGAAGTCCGACACCTGCTGCATCTTCACCAACCAGATCCGCGAGAAGATCGGCGTCATGTTCGGCAACCCCGAGACCACGCCCGGAGGCAAGGCGCTTAAGTTCTACGCCAGCGTCCGTGTCGACATCCGCCGCATCGGCGCGATCAAGCAAACCGACGGCACCGTCACCGGCAACCGTACCCGCGTGAAAGTCGTGAAGAACAAGGTCGCCCCTCCCTTTACCGAGGCCGAGTTCGACATCATGTACAACGAGGGAATTTCCTGCACGGGCTCGCTGCTGGATCTCGCCCTCGAGAAGAATATCATCGAGAAGCGCGGCTCTTGGATGGGCTACAAGGGGAACAACATCGCGCAGGGGCGTGATGCTGCCAAGGAGCTGCTCAAGTCCGACGCCGCCCTCTACGCGGAGATCGAGGAGGCCGTGAAGGCCGCCCTCGAGGCCGACGCCGCGGGCAAGAAGTAGACCTTCGGAAATATTAATCTGGAACTCAGCCGTAACGGCTGCGAAGCAAGGGCCGGGCTAGCAAACTCAGGAAAAGACCTGAGTAATACAGAGAGAACAGGCCTCACTCCGCAAGCCGCGGGTGGGGCCTTTTTTCGGTTCATCCGCAGAAAGTGAATTTATCCCGAGGCCTGAGGGAAAATGAAGGGTTCGGATCGCGGGAGCGATCGAAGCAAAGGGGGATCCTATTATTAACCACGAAGGGCAACCCAAGTGGGATCCAAGTTAGAGAAACCAAGATGGGTCGGGGCTGTTAGCATGGGCTCCGTTAAGACGGAGCTGGGTTACTGAATGAAGTGCCTCTGCAAGCTAGCTTGCGAGAGCACATCAGCTCAGCAACCGCCCCGCAGTACATCCGTGACGGGTGCACTGCGTCCATGCCTGTATTTCGCTAACAGGTTTCAGTCTAATAGGCTGGCATCAGTCCTTTTCAGTTACCTTGGATGGTCCTTTGTCGGTACTTCGTGGTGAAATTCTGCATTGGCTTGTCTTCAAGAATACTCCTCTGTTGCGCCAACTCATAACAGTTAAGGGCCCTACACACTCCTTGCGGAAGATCCCTTTTTTCTAAGTTTCAGAGCATTAAGAATCCCATCGGTTCCTGAGTTCTTGAGTTCCCGATTCATTCGTCGATCTCTTCGGGCTTGCCGCACACGGTTGATTTCTCAATAATTTACTCTTCCCGACCGGTTTTCTCCGGATGGGAAACGCCTATGGCACGCACGCTTTCCTTACCTTCGAAATCCAAAAAGACCGCCGTGAAAAAGGTGGTCCGTCTCGCAGCCCCCAAGGTTGTAGCAAAAAAGGCGTCTCCTAAGTCCCTCAAGCCCCTGAAGACTAAAGGCCCTGCCAAGACTGGTAAAAAATCCCCCACCAAGCCGATTGCTGCAAAAGCCCCGGCCAAAGCGCCCACCAAAGCTGTTACTGCCCCACCCAAGGTGACTTCCTCCGATTTCTCCAAGTCCCCCTTCAACTCCTCTTTGAAGCCAGCCGAGAAGATCGGCTTCCTGCGCGAAATGCTCCGCATCCGCCGCTTCGAGCAGCAGGCGCTGAAATACTATAATCAGGGGATCATGGGTGGCTTCCTCCATTTGTACAACGGCCAGGAGTCGGTCGCGGTTGGCACCGCTTCCCTGATGAACGGCCACGACGAAATCATCACCGCCTACCGCGACCATGGCCACGCCTTGGCTGTCGGCATGGGAATGAACGAATGCATGGCCGAACTCTTTGGCAAAGGCACCGGCTGCTCCAAGGGGAAGGGGGGCTCGATGCACTTCTTTGCTCCCGACAAGCATTACTGGGGCGGTCATGGCATCGTCGCCGGCCAGACCCCGCTTGGCCTAGGCCTCGCCTTCGCAATCAAGTACAAGCAGATCAACGGCTGCGCAGTCGCCTTCCTAGGTGACGGGGCGGTGAATCAGGGAGTCTTCAGCGAGTGCCTGAACATGGCCGCTCTCTGGGATCTTCCGATCGTCTATGTCATCGAGAACAACGGCTATTCCATGGGGACTAGCCTCGAGCGTTCCTCGGCCGTGAACGGCTCACTGGCCAAGCGTGCCGAGGGCTTCTGTGTCGAGTGGGCCACCTGTGGCGGCTTTGACCTCTACGAGCTACGGGCCAATCTCGGAGCCGCCATGGAGCGTGCCCGCAAAGAGTCCAAGCCAATGGTCCTCGAGGTCTCCACCTACCGCTACTACGGCCACTCTGTCGCCGATGCGAATGCCAAGAAGTACCGCGCACCCGAGGAGATCGAGCTCTACAAGACTGACTACGACCCGATCACCCGCTGGCAAAATCAGCTGCTCAAGGAGAAGACGGTTACCCAGGCCCAGATCGAGAAGATCGATGACGAGGCCAAGGCCGAAGCCGCCGCTGCTGCAGAGTTCGGGATCGCCAGCCCCTGGCCCTCGGAGGAGAGCATCTTCGAGGACATCTACCACGAGGTGGATCACAAGACCGAGGCCGGCCAGACCGGCCGCTTCTTCTTCAGTGAGTAGTTTTATGGTTCTGCTCCCACTTCAGCCTTTAGCCTTTAGCCTTTAGCCTTTTTAGCCTTCAGCCTTTTCCCCGCATGCCTCTCATCACTTACCGCCAGGCTCTGAACGACGCGTTCGCCGAGGAGCTCACCCGCGACGAGAACGTCTTCCTCATGGGTGAGGAAGTCGCCCAGTACAACGGCGCCTACAAGGTCACCGAGGGTCTCTGGAAGCGTTTCGGCTGCAAGCGTGTCATCGACACGCCGATCAGCGAAGCCGCTTTCCTCGGTCTAGGCGTCGGCGCCGCCATGATGGGCCTGCGTCCGGTGGTTGAGCTCATGTTCTGGAGCTTTGCCTATGTCGGCTTCGACCAGATCATCAATAACGCCGGCTGCATCCGCTACATGTCGGGCGGACTCATCAATGTCCCGATGGTCATCCGCGGCCCTGCTAATGGGGGCACGAATGTCGGTGCGACCCACTCCCACACCCCGGAGAACTTCCTGGCGAACACCCCGGGCCTGAAGGTCGTCTGTCCCGCCACTCCCTACGATGCGAAGGGCCTCATGATCGCTTCCATCCGTGATAATGATACCGTCTGCTTCATGGAGAACACCCTTCTCTACGGTGACCTCGGCGAGGTTCCGGACGGTTCCTACACCATCCCGCTCGGCGTCGCCGACGTGAAGCGCGAGGGGCTTGATGTCTCCCTCATCGCCCATGGCCGCGCCGTCCTCACCTGCCTTGCCGCCGCCGAGATCCTAGCGACAGAACATGGCATCGAAGCCGAGGTCGTTGACCTGCGCTCCATCCGCCCGCTCGACGAAGAGACCATCCTCAATTCCGTGGCCAAGACTCACCGCGCCGTCCTAGTCGACGAGAACAAGCCCTTCTGCGGCGTCAGCGCGCAGATCGCCGCGCTGCTTGCCGAGCATGCCTTCGACGACCTGGATGCCCCCGTCCTACGCGTCACGGCTCTTGATGCCCCGGCCATCTACAGCATGCCACTCGAGAAGCTCCAGCTCCCCGACGCCCAAGCCGTCGTCGCCAAAGTCCTGTCATCCTTCTGATTCCACAATGAATTTACTCCGCGCCTCTGCGCCTTTGCGCGAGAACATGCAGTCCTAGAATTTTCACCCTTCTGACCTAACAGCCTTCAGCCTAAACCGCTAACAGCCTACCTCCTACTCCCATGCCCGAGATCACGATGCCCAAGTTGAGCGACACCATGACGGAGGGCACCCTCCTGCGCTGGCACAAGAAGAAGGGGGACAAGATCGAGGTCGGCGACATTCTGGCTGAGGTCGAGACTGATAAGGCAACCATGGAGATGGAGTCCTTTGAGGAGGGCACGCTCGCCGACATTTTCGTTCCCGAAGGTGGCAAGGTCCTAGTAGGCGCCGCGCTGGCCCTTGTCCTGAAGGATGGAGAAAAAGCCGGAGACAAACCGAAGGCTTCTGCCCCGGCTACTTCAACTTCAACTGCAGAACTTTCAACTCCTCAGGCCCGTCCCGCTATCTCTTCCGGCCGTCCTCTCACTCCCCGGGCTCGTGCCGCCGCTCTCCGTACTGGTGGTGGAGCCGGTGGAAATGTGAACGCAGGCGTTCGCGTGAAATCGACCCCACTTGCCCGCAAGATCGCTGACGCCCGCGGGGTCCGGCTCGATGCCGTCAAGGGCACAGGCCCCGGTGGACGCATCATCGCTTTTGACGTCGAGAGTGCTCCAGTAGGCTCCCCGGCTCCTGCCTCCGGCTCATCCCCCGTCGCCGCTATTCTCCCGACCCCGATCGCCGGGATGCCCGAGACCAAGGTTCCTCTTTCCGGCATGCGCCGTGTCATTGCCGAGCGTCTGCTCGCGAGCAAGACCCAGATCCCGCACTTCTATCTCTCTATCGAGATCGACGCCGCACCGATGATGGCCTTCCGCAAGGAATACATCGCAGCCAGTGGTGGCAAGATTACCTTCAACGATATCGCCCTCTCCGCCGTGGCCCGCGCCGCCATGCAGAAGCCGAAGGTCAACGCCGCCTTCGCCGGCGACAGCATTGTCCAGTACGGCAGCGTGAATCTATCCGTGGCCATCGCCGTCGAGGATGGCCTCGTCACCCCGGTGATCCGCGATGCGCAGAACCTCTCGCTCAAGGAGATCAGCGCCGCAGTGAAGGATCTCGCGACCCGCGCCCGTGACAAGAAGCTCAAGCCCGAGGAATACGCGGGAGGCACCATCACCGTCTCCAACCTCGGCTCCTACGGCATCGAGCAGTTCTGCGCTATTGTGAATCCTCCCCAGGCCGCGATCCTCGCCATCGGAACCATCGTTAAGAAGCCCGTGGTCAACAGCCGCGACGAGATCGAGATCGGCCACCGCATGAGCATCACCCTCAGCGGCGACCATCGCGTGGTGGATGGAGCGGTGGCGGCGGAGTATATGACGGCTCTCCGCAAGCTTCTCGAATCGCCTGCCCTGTTACTTCTGTAACAGGAGGCTTGGGATATCAGCGGAGATTGTACTAGGGCGTGCCCACGCCGCTCGCCCCTAAAGGGGTTGCCTGCGGCACTACAACCTACTCCCGCCAGTAGTAGGTTTGCTGTGTTAGCGCCCGCGGTCGCCGTAGGACTACTACGGCTTGAACGGCACTTTGCTCCCGCAAAGCTGTGCCGCCCTATCGGATTCCGCTACGCGGAATTCTCCGCACCTCATCCCTGAGGCTTGGTTCGCCTTGGCCGCCTTGCTCACCATCCGATCTTCCAATCCTAGAAGACCACCTGACTACGGCTCAGAGGGTTAGGGGTTCACGACTCCCATCTACTGCACACTCGCCCCCCCACGTAGTTATATCGGAATGAATTGGGTTTGGGTTTGTTTACAGTGGTACTTCTTGTTGAGAGTTCAGGAGTGCTTCCATGCTTTGAAGTTTGCTCCTACTCCAATCTGTCGCAGTGAGAAATCCTACCAGACATGGCTGGGGCACCCATTCTCAATCTGCACGAAATCTATAAAGGTCGGTGGATTGGATTATTGGAATGCTAGTATCAAACATTTTGAACCCTAAAGCGGACACCACTAATCGGACAAAATACGCTATGGCTTCTTCTATTATGCCATTGTATCACAATTAGAATCTGCCACCATCGCACAGCTTGCCGAGACCGAGGACTTTATAGGTCCCGGCAGGCGTACCACTCTACAAACCCCTTTTGACAATCCAATCATGCACGACCAATCCCACGGACCCCTCGGTTTATTCCTAAACCTCAGCGGATTAACGCAGTCATTCATCGCTATTATTGCTTTGATGACGGTGTTTTTTCACGTTCGATTTAACGCAAAGGCTGTTGCTTCAGCCCCTGCAATTCTGACCACGGCTGGAATCTTTGCTACATTCTTAGGTATAGCGATCGGACTTACTGATCTAAATCTGGATGATACTCATATTTCAGAGAGCGTTCATCAATTGCTGGGCAGTCTCCAGACGGCCTTCTGGGCATCTGTGGCAGGGGTGGGTGCGGCACTAACAATCAAGCTCAGGGATTATTGTTTCGGGCATACTACAATAGAAGGAGACATTACCCACGGGGATGAGGTCACGGCCGCTGATCTATTATCCAGCTTGCATGCAATTCAAAAGGGATTGGTTGGAAGCGATGAGGGGACTCTTCTCTCCCAAATGAAGCTTTCCAGGCAGGACTCAAACGACAAGCTTGACCAACTCAAGGATGCTCAACTCAAAGCACTGGAAAAGCTTTCTCAAATGAGTTCCCAGACTCTTGTTGAGGCGTTGAGAGATGTCATCAAGGATTTCAACCAGAAGATCACTGAGCAATTTGGGGAGAATTTCAAGGAACTCAATCAGGCAGTAGGTAAACTCCTAGAATGGCAGAATCAGTATAAGGAATCTCTAGAACTGACCACCAGCAAGCTTGGAATAACAGCGGATCTTCTCTCAAAGGCCACGGCTGACTACTCACAGGTTGTTGAACATTCTACCAAGTTCTCTGATGTTGCTACTGGGCTGGGTCACATGATGGTTTTCCTAGAAGAGGAAAAGAAAAAACTCGAATCTGTCTCTGCGGCTCTTGCAAACCTTTTAAACAGTGCTTCGGGGAGCATGCCTGAGATTGAGAAGAAAATCCTTGGTATCACCGAACAGCTTTCTAGCTCATTTAAGGAAAATCAGAGCATGCTCTCTGGTGCCATCACTACAAATCTCAAGGTGATTTCAGAATCCATAAGCAAGGGACAGGAAGTCGTACAAGCCTCTATCAAAGAGTCGTCTAAACACCTTTCTGAATCTATAGCAGCGAATCAGTTGAATCTTAATAAAGCGCTTGCCGATATTGCCAAAGGCATGACTGAAAATCAGGAAGATCTCAATACTTCAATGAAATCTAACTCTGACAAGATGAGGGAGTCCGTAGCTGACTTGAATCGTGGTCTTCTCGAAGCAAATGATCAGTGCGGAAAGCAATTCACGGAGCTTGCCGATAAGGCCAGAGAGAATGTCATCCTCTTGGACAAGGCACTCACTGAGGAGTTGAACAAGTCCCTCACAAGTCTCGGGAGTCAACTGACGGCACTCTCCCAGCAGTTTGTTCGTGATTATACTCCCCTCACGGAACGTCTTCGCCAACTTGTAGATATAACCCCTAGATAGTTGTAAATGTCTCTCAAGAAGATATTTCGGAAGAAGGTCGACGGGTCACCAAAGGATGACCATTGGATACCTTTGAGCGATCTCATGACGGGCCTGATGATGGTGTTCATGCTCATTGCCATCCTTTACATGGTGCAGCTTCAGCAGGAGAAGAAAAAGGCGCTGCCCACTCCAACTCCCACGGCATCCCCGACCCCCACTGCTACTCCCGCAGCAACACCAACGCCCTTACCTGCAATTGTAGCCGTGGCAACAAAGTACGCAGATACAAAGAGCGATCTATATAACGACTTGTTTATAGAGTTTCATAATGACCTTCCAAAATGGAAAGCAAACATCGATGAGAAAAGCCTATCTATAAGGTTTGAAGAACCAGATGTCTTGTTCGACACAGGACAATCCATTCTTAAAAAGAGCTTCAAAAACATACTTAATGACTTTTTCCCGAGATATATCCGGATTCTTACAAAACCCCAATATAGCACAACAATTGAAGAGATCCGAATAGAGGGGCATACATCTTCTCAGTGGAACGGATCGTTAAATCCGGATGATGCATACTCAAAGAACATGGATCTGTCCCAGTCCAGAACAAGAGCTACCCTATCCTACGTACTTACTCTTCCCGATATCCAATCCAAAAAGGAGTGGATGATCAGCCACTTTACAGCCAACGGATTGTCATCCTCACACATTAGAAAGAATGACGATGGCACAGAAAACCCTCTCCTTTCGCAACGGGTTGAGTTCAAGGTCAAAGCTAACGCTGATGAGATCATCAGTGAGATGGCAACTTATTCAGGCAAGTGAAACTACCAGACTTCAAAATCGATTCAGAACTGAATCGTTTAAAGTCATTGATGGGAATTTCACAAAATAGCTTTGGAAATTTCAACCCTGAGACCCCTACTGAGGGACGTCTCACCTTAGAGGAGCTTAAAGCAATCGATTCAGGGGTAGGGCTTGAAGTCGATTTGGGAGATCTTACATTCCTTCAAGATGGGACGCTGGCTTTAAAGGATAGAAGAGTTCTTCTATATATCAGGGACATACATATTTTTAGAAATAAGTCTATTGAGGATAGCTTCCCAAAGTACCACTTTTATAACTGCTCGACCCTCCAGCGTATGCAGTCGATGAATAGATTTCATTCTAAGTACAAAGTAGCGGCCGAAATGACTGGCGTGTTTGAAATGAACGTCTTCACTGACAAACGTCCAAATAATCAGAAAGTTGCACTAAGGGTTTGTATCTGCTGCTTGAAGGAATTGCCTTTTCCAGATTTCGGAACCCTGACAGGACAACCTCGAAAAGACTATATTACTGAATTCAAGCCCAAGCATTTCTTTGATAACTTTCCTAAAAGACACAACTTCACGATCATCCCCAAAAAGTCAGCAATGACGTCGCCTTTAAATACCTATCCAGTAAACTGGGATCAGATCAGTAAGGGGGTAAAAGAGAGGGCAGGTTGGCGTTGTATGAATCTCTCCTGCAATAGGTTGCTAGTCGGAGAACATAGAAAATACCTTCATGTCCATCACAAGAACGGCGATAGAAGTGATATCTCTAGCAGTAATCTGATTTCTTTGTGCATTGATTGTCACTGCAAGGAGCCAATGCATGCACATCTGAGAAGCTCCCCTGACTACAACAAATATAAGGTGCTTGTTTTCACAAAAGAGATCTAGGGCGGTGCGTAAGATATTATCTTCTAAAAGTACTCTTCAAAGGCAGCCCTGAAAGTATTCAGGTGCAAGGGAAGTAGCTTCTCCTCAATGGGAGTCTGATAGCCACCGGCTAGGACAAAAAAGAGGGGTGTACCGCTCTTGTGAAAATGAGCAAAGACCATTCTGTCCCGTTCAAGCATTTGCTCTGTGTTAAGGATGCCGGTACTCATCGGGTCATCGACATGGGGATCTGCACCAGCCTGATAGATGATCAGATCAGCACTCCACTCTCGAGCACAGTTGAATCCCTCAAGGAGCGCTTTTTTGTAATTCCTGAATGAATTGGGAGTCGTTTTGATGTTCCGGCAAATGCTCCTATCACTCTCGTGCATCCCCCAGTTAGTGCCATTGATGGAGAAGTTGAAGAGGTTGGGGAGTTTCTTGGTGAATTCAGCCGTTCCGTCTCCGCAGTGCTCGTCGCAGTCCAGCACGAAGATCTTCTTCTCCGGGAATTCTTGAGCCACGAGTGCGAGACCATTAAAAGTGCAAAAACCTGATCCACGTTCCGGTTGGGCGTGATGGAAACCCTGGGCAACATTGGCAGCGATCCCGTGCTTGAAGGCGAGGTTTGCTGCCTCGATCTGCCCTGCATTGATAGCAAGAACCCCTTTGCGGATCTGTGGGGTCCAGTCCCAGCCCTGAGAACTTGCAAGTCGTCCCTCGCCAGTGATGAACGCCCGGACATAGTCCGGATTATGGAGGGATCGTAGTTTGTCCCGATCAACTAACCCCGGATCCCGCAGTGTGACGTAACCGGCAGCTTCAGCTGCACGGGCGACAGGCGCCAACTTCCTCATGCTGGCTGTCGGAGTATCGGCTGAGTAGGTATCTGAAAAGCAGGTTGGAATTTTTGAGACCGACTGCGTATTTGCATCCTGAGATTTCATCAGTGGTTTGCTTAGTCTCATCTCCACCTTGTTACCGATCAAAAAAAGCCGCATCGATAACCGAACCCCCGTTCAGCAAGGCGTCCGTAGTATTGCGACTGCTTTCCCCAACCCTATCCAAGAGATCCAAACCAGTATTTCCGTAACTCGTCCTAGCAGCACTCCACTCGTTTGCCTTACCGGCAGGGTAGTACACAGTGAATCCGTTCGGCTCGTAGATGGTTGTGATTACCGGCTCATCGAGTGGGAATGCTTGGGCGGCAGTGATGGTTAGAATCGCAAGAAGGGTGTGATGGATGAGTTTCATGCGGTCAACTTACCACAATCTCAAGACACAGAGTGTCCTACCCCCTAAGCTTTCTACTTTTTCCCGATCCCCTCTGACCTAAAACCCTAGAGCCGGTTCCCCTAACAGCCTAAACCGACCTCGTCGGCTCCACAATCTTGAGCTTCGGAAAGTAGGTGCGGTAGTAGCCTCTATCGCGGGTCATCAGTTGATCTGCCTGGAGTGAGGCATGGGCTCCGACTAGAAAGTCAGCGAGCATTCGAGGCTTCGGATCTTTGCTGCGGGATTTGTAGGCGATGTAGGCCTGCCCGGCGTGGAATGAATCCTCCATACTGAAGTCGATGAGCCTCAGGCCCATCTCGCGCAGGCACTTCTCCTGCTGGGATGCAGAGGAAAAATGTCCGGCAATCTCAGCCACAACAATTGGGGAGATAATGAGGGCACCCTGCTGGCGGGCCTCATCCAGCGCATGGATAGCTGGATCGGTGAACCGAGAAGGACTCCCGATCACATCAATCAGGATGTTGGAATCAATGGCGGTGATCATGGTGCCCTCTAATCGACATCCCCGGAGGGAACGTTGCCGCGTAGGAGATCCATTGCCTCGATGCTATCGCCGTAGGGGACTTTTCGTTTGCCTGCCACGCCCTTGAATTTAGCAAAGAAACTCGTCTCCTTGGCCTTGGTGGCGAGGAAGGTGCCGGAGGGCCCCAAGCGGATGTCGATGCGGGTGCCCGGTTCCAGTCCCAAAGCCTCACGAATCTCCACCGGAACGGTGATCTGCCCCTTGCTACTGATCGTCGTGGTCATGCCTTTACAATAAAAGTAAAGTGCAACAAGTAAAGGGACTTTAGAACGACAGCATCCAGCTCACCAAGTTACTTGATCCCCTCCGACCTAATAGTCCAACAGTCTAAAAAGCTAACAGCCTTGGCTTCTTGGTCGCCTTATGCCTGTCATGATTTGAAAAGAGTCAGGTAGGGATCGAAGACAAAGCTTCGGTTTCGGCGTTGCCCGGTTATCTCCTCGAGAATTTTTGCCTCAACAAGGTCGGAAATCAGAGCTGATACGGTATTGCTCGAAACTCCCGTGACTTGAACCGCCTTTTTCACATCAATCACCGGATGCGCGTAGAGCTGACTCATCAGCACCTGCGCCGTTGGCAGCCGTCTAGTGCTGAAGCGCGGCATGACCTCAGCGTCAATGCGATGCTTGAGGCTGAGAACCGAGCGGAACAAGCCTGCTGATGAGCGCGCCGTCTCCTCCACTCCGTAGAGGAAGAAGACCAGCCACGACCGAAGATGATTTCCCTCCCGCACGGCCATGAGGTGATCCACATAGGCCGTTTTGTTACGCTCAAAATAGTCCGAGAGATAGAGCGCGGGTTTGATCAACAAGCCGCGGGCGGCCAGGTAGAGCGAGATCATCAGGCGACCCAGTCGACCGTTGCCGTCCAGAAACGGGTGGATCGTCTCGAACTGGTAATGGGCGATAGCGATACGCAGCAGCGGATGGGCGAAGAGATCCTCCGCATGCAGCAGCTTCTCCAAATCACTCATCAGCTCTGGAACATGCTCGTGATTGGGTGGCACGAAGGACGCATGTCTCAGACTTACGCCGATCCAATTCTGACTTTTTCGGAATTCACCTGGTTGCTTGTGCTTCCCCCTTACGCCGTCCATCAGCACTGCATGAGTCTCACAGAGCAGACGGTTAGAAAACGGGAGCCGATCAAGCGAGCTGATCGCAAAATTGATCGCGCGAATATAGTTCTGGACCTCCGCCCAGTCATCTCGCTCCTCGGGTTTGAGATCTGCTTCATCCCTGAAGGCATCCTCGATGTTGGTCTGAGTCCCCTCGATACGGCTTGATTGTGTTGCCTCCTTGGCCACATGCATGCGGATGAAGAAGTCGATGTCTGGAATCAACTGGGCAAAGGCGTTCAGCTCTCCCAGGGCACGATCCGCCCGTCCGAGCAGATCCATGAGTTCAGGATCAGCTATTACCCATTCATGGCACACTGGCTCAGGGAGAAAGGCCTTGTATTCCTGGCGTTGCTCATAGCTGCCTGCGGTAAAGTCCGAAAGGTTCATAATGTCAAAAAGTGGTCGTTTTCTGAAATAAGACTCTTTCTTGACTCAAGTTGGCATGCCTCGCAAGCCGTTATTTCAGAAAAAAGCAGTTTTTTGACATAGCGGACTACGTTATGTCAAAAACTCACACGCTTGGAGGCATCATTGATCAGATAAGTCACTGCCACCCCCATAATCCCTTCTGACCTAATAGTCCAACAGTCTAAAAAGCTAACAACCTTGGCCTCTTGGTCGCCTCTCTATTCATCGAGCTCGAACGAAATCATTTAAAAATCTGCTGAAGAATGGTTTGCATAGAATGAATAGATCGGCGTATCCATTCAAAGTGAGCAATCTTCAACAACTCATACGGCTAGCATTTCTTCGGAAGGGGACGATGACGGCGCGTGAGCTGGCAGAGGATGCCGGGGTAAGTCAGCCGACGATTTCGCGGGCTTTGACAAGAATGGGGGGCTCTGTTGTCCGAATCGGAAGGGGAAGCTCCACGAGATACGGAATGGAAGCCCAGGTTGCGGATTTGGGATCACGGTGGCCTCTCTATGTGATTGGCAGTGGCGGGGCTCCCGAACAGGCGGGCGTTCTTCAAGCACTTGTGGGAGGAGGCTTTCATTTGGAGCGAAGCACCGAAGAGCATTGGACAACGCTCGTCGGTGAGCAGTTCCCCAAGGGAATGTTTCCCGGCTTGCCATGGTTTTTGGATGATGTGCGTCCGCAGGGATTTCTAGGGCGAGCCTTTGCCAGAAGGCATGCATCACCATTGGGGCAAGGGCTCGATCCGGCGCTCTGGTCACAGGTAGGTGTGCTTGAGTCGCTGATCCGATATGGAAGCGATCTGCCGGGCGCTTTTGTGATAGGGCATCATGCTTTGACCGAAGCGCTGGCGCTGACCTCACGACCAGCTGTTAAGGATGAGGAGCGTACGGTTGTCTACCCGCTGCGCGCTGAGGAGGCGCTTCAGGGAAATATCGCGGGATCGTCCGCCGGCGGGGAACAGCCGAAATTCACAGCCACCCTTTCCTCCGGTGGATCCATCCGCTCGGTGCTGGTGAAGTTTTCGCCGGAGCTGCACCGTGAGGAGGGGCGTCGATGGGCGGATCTTCTGGCAGGGGAAAAAATCGCCGCTGACATTCTGCGGGAAAACGGGATGGATGTGCCGCAGGTGGAGCTGATCGATGCCGAGAATAGACGTTTTTTGGAAGTGGCACGATTCGACCGCACGCGTGAGGGTGGGCGAATTGCCGCGGTTTCGCTTCGATCATTTGCAGCCGCTTTTCTTAATGAGATCAATGCACCATGGTCCGTAGCTGGTGACGCAATGCATCGCGAGGGCTGGCTCGCCAAGGTGGATGCCGAAAAGCTTTCTTCGCTCTGGAAGTTTGGCCAGTTAATAGGAAACACGGACATGCATTACGGGAATGCAAGCTTCCTGCTGTCACAGGCAAAGCCTCTTACCCTGGCTCCGGTTTACGACATGCTTCCTATGGCTTATCGACCCGTGGAACAATCAGGCGTTCCCGGGATTTCTGAGGCCCTGCTAGGGTTGATAGGAGCAGCAACTCAAGGCCCTGAGTCACTATGGGCCCGTGCCTTTTGGGCGAGGCTTCACGAATCGGAATTGGTTTCAGAGAAGTTTAGGCAACTGGCTGCACGCCATGTCGCAGCCTTCCCAAACCACACTAACGTGATCTGATTCGTAACGAGCTTCGAGAGGGAGATGCTCAAGAGCAATGACTCCTGTGCATTGTGTGCCTCCTGTGCATCTTGTGGCCATGAATCAGTTTAAACCGTTCTAATCGTTGGCATGATCGTCTGGAGACCCCATCCAGCCAAAACCAGTTTCCCCATCTTCTCTGACCTAAAAGCCTATAGCCTAAAAAGCTAACAGCCTATTTCCCCCCCTCATCTCCTTGCAAAAGCGAGCAGGGCGCGGTGATCGTGCTGATCCGCGGATTTCAAGGAATCGATGTAGTGTTTGCGGATTTCAGTGGGTGATTCGAGGTTGGAGTCACCTCCCCAGGAGAAGCGGGTGCTTCCGAGTTCCATGACGAGGAGATCCGCTGCCAGACGGGCATGGCGGCCATTGCCGTTCGGATAGCAATGAATCCAGACGAGTTTGTGATGGAAGCGGATCGCCAACTCGTCGGGGGTAAAGGCTTTTTCATCGCGCCACGCCGTTGCCTCTCGGCAGAGGAGTTCGAGTTGGGAGCTGATCATTGGCCAGTGGACTCCGATGTTTCGATCTGCTTTACGGTAGTGCCCAGCCCATTTCCATATGGTGCCGAACATGCGGCGGTGGAGTGCTTTGAGAAACAGCGGATCCAGGGCGCTTGACCGGCGCTCCCTAGTCTGGAGCCATGTTTCAGCTTCGAGGATGTTGGCCTGCTCCAACTCGTTTAGTTCGCTACGCAGAGTAATATGGCTCGGGATCAATCCTTCCTCCTCTGTAGGCGTCAGAGGTGTTGCTCCTTCGGGATCGTCTTGGTTCATTTCCAAAGGGATGAAGGCTTCTCAAGAAGGGACTTAATGATGGTTTCACGCGACTGCTTCCGAGCTGCAAGTGAATCAACGCCTTGGGCCTCCAAGCGCATGGTCTGGTTCACGTTGCCGAGCATCTCGTCGGCCTTGGCCCCGGCGCGTCGTTCCATAGCCGAGGTGAGGCCCTTTCTCGGAACAAGGGCATAGACAAGGTCACAGTCCAGAACCTCCGCTGCTTTGCGAAGGCTCTTGAGGGAGATCGTCCCGGCGGCTTCGGATTGCTCCAGGGCGGAAGCGCTTGCCGGAGCAATGCCAAGACGTTGTGCGAAATCGACACCGCGCATTCCGAGACTCGAGCGAATAGCCCTGATCCAACCGCACGGGGGGGCTTTCGGGTTGACGAGTGACTTCCATGGGGTGAGCTTCTCGTCAACTTGTTGACGGCTTAGGGCTAGGAAGGCAGTTTTCACCCTTATAAATTAGACTATAACCTGAAACAGTCAACATGCTATTAGACTGCAGTCTAAAGAAATATGCGTATTATTAGATTATAATCTAATAAAATAACTGCGGTTGCTCTGGACTACAAAACCCATAGGACCTAAAAAACCTGCCGTACAAATTCCCCTCGCAGGAAAAATCATGGTGTGGGAAATTCACTCCATGACGAGAAAAGTCACCATCACGAAGTCTGTCGAGGCGCCGCTTCTGAAATGCCGTATGTGGGGAGGTAGGGTGATGGGGGCAAAGCGCCGCATCGCTTCCACCAAGATCGCTACCGCAATCCGAGAGGATCGGGATGCTCGGCAGGGCGTGCGGATGACGAATCTAAGAGCTGCTATTGCGATGGGCATTCAATCAGCCGATTCGGGTGATCTCTATGACTGGGATGAAGCCGTGCAAATCGAGATCAAAGCTCTGGGACGATCCCGACGGGGTTGAAGTTCTGAGCCCCCCCGCTTTCGTGACTTGAGATGTGTGTGGGACCATCTACCTTGGAATCATGACCACGATGCTGGATGTTAAATCCCTTTCTAAGGTGGAGAAGTTGCGTCTCTTGGAAACTCTCTGGACCGCCCTTTCCAGCGAGGCGGCATCGGTGACTTCACCGGCTTGGCATGAAACTGCACTGAACGAGGCCAGCAGACTCTATGCAGAGGGAAAGGCGTCCTTTGCAGATTGGTCGGAGGCAAAGGCACGACTTCGCAAATCAGTCTCGTGAGAATCCGAATCCTCGATCTTGCAGAGCGAGATCTTCTCGAGGGGTATGGTTTTTATGATGCCCAGGATTCCGGTTTAGGAGATTACTTTCTCGACACTCTTTTTTCAGACATTGATGCGCTGAAGATTGAAATGCACGATCACAATGGCATGGATGCAGTGCCGAAGGTACTGCGGGGAGGAAGGCCTTGCGACTCACTCTCGCAAGCCAGCTTGCAGGGATGATCCGCCAGGCATTCCAGCTCCGATCCTCGGAGCTCATTCCATTTGTTCCCCCGGTCTTACTTGGATCCCCCTTGGGTCCTTCTTAGTGGTTCAAATTCCCTGCGGATGTCGATGCTTTACCCACTCCAAACAGCGAGGAACCCTGGCTGGATCAAATTCATGAACAGACAATTCCAAGAAGCAAAGAACCGGCTGAGCGAGGGGCCTGGGTTTTCTCCCGATCCCGAGCAGCTTCCTAACAGTCCAATAGTCTAACAGTCTTAAACGCTAAAGCGCTAAAGCGCTTGGCCGCCTTACTCGATTGCGGCGGGAGACATTAGGTTTACATTACCCCTGTCGGCTCTAAATTTTGCTTCCTCTATGGGCATGGTAAAACCTCCATCGGCATTCCTTGCACTGATCGTCGTCGCGATGGCCTCGCATCTTTCAGCCCAGACGGACGTTAACAAGACGGTCTATAATTTCTGCGTTCAGCACGAGGGTCAGCAGGTCGGAGATGGCATTTGCCAGACGCTGGTGAATGAGGCGCTTCAATCCGCCGGGTTGTCCTGGAATAATGGCTTGGGCCCAGAGGTCTGGCGCATCGCCTCGACGTCACGAGGGGTAGTGATCTCCGGTGATTACAACAAGGTTCTTCCGGGAGATATCGTCTTGTTTCACGATATTTTCGCCGACCAGTATCGGTACAGGGGAGATAGGGGATCAGTGGGAGGAGTGCTTTTCCCCGAGCACCCACAGTCCAATCACATCGGCGTTGTCGATAGACTAAGCCTCGATGGAGTGCGTTACTTCAATCAGAATGCGGGCTGTCAGAAAATGGTGAAGACTGACTATTTCTCCTTCAACGACAACATCGATATTGTCGACTACGTGGCCGTCTTCCGGCCCCGGCCCAGACCATGACAGGCATCCTTACTGCATTCGGCCTCGGGTTTTTGTACTTCATCAGCGCCATCCCCGCAGGTATGGCGGCTCATGCACCCGTCTGGGCAGCCGCTTTGGCCGCATGGCTGGGTTATTCGGCTGGAGGGCTCGTGGTTTTGCTAGCTGGAGCACCGCTACGCGACTGGATCACGCGGAAGCTGAAGATTGATCCGAAGCCGGATAACTCAAAACTCTTCTGGAAGGTCTGGCATCGCTTCGGTCTCTGGGGACTGGGCCTCATCGCCCCCATCACAATCGGGCCCCAAGTCACGGCTATCCTGGCCCTGGCGCTCGGGGAGTCTCCTCGGAGAATCCAGTTAGCCATTGTGCTGGGCGTATTCCCTTGGGTCATCGTGCTGGGGTTTCTCGCATCGTTGGGTTCTGGCTTGCTGCGTTGAATTTCATGCCCCTTTGCTTTGAGTGGGCGTCTTACAGCAGGGAGTACAGGATTCAGTTTATTGGTTCCTCGCTTTTTGGAGTGGGTAAAGCATCGACACCCGCAGGGAATTTGAACCACTAGAACTGTTTCGGTTTGATTTGACGCATGTACATGGGAAGAAATATCGCGCAAAGACGCAAAGGCGCAGAGTAATGGCAACGCTTCTTAGGAAACATCTCCCTTGGAAGGAGTCGTCAGTACCCAGTGTTAATCGAGCAAGTGATTATCCGATTTGATGGGAGTGAGGATAAAAATCTTCTCTGGACCTAATTCTTTGTCTTTTCCTCCGCGCCTTTGCGCCTTTGCGCGAGTCCTTGGCTGTTTTCTTAGTGGTGAAATAACCCTCTGCCTCCCGAAGTATGATCTTACCATCCACCCACAGGAAATAGCGAAGAGCCGGTTTATTTGATTCAACGGAGTTCAGGGTGACGTTGTCTAAAAAGATGGAAGACAACCCTTCCCCTCCCCATGAGAAAAAGCACAACACCCGAACGTGATTGGCTGTACGGACAAAGCGGCGCCCCACTTACGTTCTGCCGCCCTACGCCCCCAGGGCCCATCTCGGGTCCGATCGATGGTCCCCATGAGCCCGATGAACCGCTGAGTGAGTACCTCGATGAGCGACGATGGTCAGAAGAGATCAAGGCTTGGTCCAAAGGACATGCACTCGAACTAAATCAGGTGCCCTTAGTCGACGAGGAATAAGCTAAGCAGAGAGCGTCGGATAGTCCGTGTAACCCTTCTCCGTTCCCCCGTAGAAGGAAGCCTCATCGGGTTTGTTGAGCGGTGCAGTCCGACGGAAGCGTTCTGGGAGATCGGGGTTGGAAAGGAAGGGAACGCCAAAGGCGATCGCATCGGCCCAGCCCTCGGCTAGGGCCTTGTTGCCCGACTCAAGGGTGAAGCCGCCAGCCGAAACGATCTTGCCTTTCCAGAAAGGCTTCAGCTCTTTCGGTCCAACGCCTGCCACGGCACCATGAGCGATATCTTGGGCCGTCACCTGCGTGATGTGGGCGTAAGCAAGGCCGAAGCGGTTCAACTCCTGAAGAACGTGCCCAAAGGTCTCCAAGGGGTTGCTGTCGCTCATGTCATTGAAGACACCGGAGGGAGAGAATCGGATGCCGACTCGATCAGCGCCCCACAGGCTGCAGACCGCCTCGGTGACCTCAAGAGTGAGGCGGGCCCGGTTCTGGACTGACCCACCATAGTTATCACCCCGCAGGTTGGTCCCGTCGCGCAGGAACTGGTCCAGTAGGTAGCCATTGGCATTGTGGATCTCCACTCCGTCGAAACCCGCCTCCTTGGCGAGCTTTGCCCCGTGGATGTATTCTTCGATGATGCCGGGGATTTCACCGGCCTCAAGGGCACGGGGAGTGACATACTCCTCCATGCCGGTTCCTGTGAAGATCTGGCCCTTCGGTTTCACCGCTGACGGAGCGACCGGCTGGGTTCCCTCCTCTTGATAGGCGGGATGCGAAATGCGTCCGACATGCCAGAGCTGGAGGTAGACATGGCCACCCTTGGAATGAATGGCGCTAGTGATCTTTTTCCAGCCGGCCACCTGGGCCTCGGTATGGATGCCGGGGGTATTCGGATAGCCGTAGCCGCGCGATGAGACGGAGGTCGCTTCCGAGATGATCAGTCCCGCCGAAGCACGCTGGGAATAATACTCAACGTTCAGGTCATTGGGAATATTGCCCACCGAGGCACGGCACCGGGTAAGCGGCGCCATGAAAATGCGGTTGGGCAGCGCCAGAGGGCCGAGCTGAATCGGAGAGAAAAGGTCGGGTGTGCTCATGAAGAAAGGGTGTTTAGGCTGAAGACTGTGAGGCTATTGGGAATGACTGGGAAATCTTAACGCCGCATACGCAAGTAGGTTATGAAGGAAATCTTGTTTGATCCTTCTCTGCGCCTCTGCGTCTCCGCGCGAGAATCCTCAGAACGGCAAACCGGGGATGCCTAGTCCTGCCGTGAGCTTGCCCATCTCGTCAGCAGCAAGCTTCTTTGCGTCGGTGGTCGCCTGACGGACGGCGCTCAGGACGAGATCTTCGAGCAGTTCCACATCCTCGGCATTCACCACTTCGGGAGAGATGCGGATGGAGAGAATATCTCCGGAACCAGAGGCCTTCACCGTGACCTTGCCACCGCCCGATGAGGCCTCGACCTCGCGCTGAGAAAGGTCTTCCTGGATTTGGGCCATTTTCTTCTGCGCGTTCGCGGCTGCGCTCATCATCTTTGCAATGTTCATAGAATGTGGGTCAGGTGGTTTTTGTAGTGAGTATCTCAGCCTTGAAGATCTCGAGAGCTTTTTTAATGAGCGGATCGGCCTTGAAGGATTCCATTTCCTCTGGTGTGAGACCGGGAGAAGGTTCCTCGGCTTTTGAGTTAGCGGGTTGAGTGGCTGCTCCCTTCGATGGCATGGAACCAGTGGAACCAGCGGAACTAGTAGAAGCCGAGGAAGCGTGGGAAGGAGTTCTGGCAACCGGAGGCGCTACCGGTTCCGGCTCTGGAAGTGCTGCTGGCTCCTCGCCGGTAAAGCGGGGTTCAAAGGAAATCTTCTCTCCGAGCAGCGTGGAGAGTTGCTCTTCGATCTTCTTGATTGCCTGAGGCCAGAAGAGTGTTTGTGTGTGGGGTTCCAACGAGGGGGGAAACTCCACGGTCACCGTATTGCCGGAGCGTCCAGCGAAATGGCCATCCTCCACCCAGCCGAACTTGAGCGGGGAATCCGCTGCAAGTTTCATGGAAACTGTATGCCATGGGTCCGAGTCCGTTGACGGCGTCGAGAGGTCATCGGGTTCCGGTGATGGGGATGCCGATTCAGCCGGCAGTGCGGTTGAAGTAGTTGGCGCTACGGATGCTGCGGGTTCAGGTGCCGCTGCAGCAGGAACTACAAAAGCAGGCTTGGATGGCTCAACTATTGCAGCGGGAGTGGAAGCAGGAGCCGGGGTCGGTTCCGGAGAAGAGAGAGGAACTGGAATAGCGGGCCTTGCTGCTGGAGTCGGTCGTGACGAGGACGATAGCTTGGGAGTCTGGCGCTCAGGTAGGGGTGTTCCTGCGCGCAGAGCAGTCAGGACATCCAAAACATCCGAGAGGCTCGTCTCTTCGAGCAGATGAACTGCCTTGATCAGGGCAACGTCCAGCTGGAGCTTTTTGTCCGAGGCCCAGCGAAGACGGCCCTCGGTCTCACCGAAGTGATCGAGCAGGACAAGCAGCTTTTCCTGAGCGATCGCCTCTCCCAGCCGGGACTCGTCCGTCGCACTCTCAGATGGATGAACCTTGGAGATAAGCACGTCGCGAAGGAGCCCTACGAGATCACCAAGCAGTCTCGAGAGATCCTTGCCTGCCTCTGCCTGAGCTTTCACGACGGCAAGAGCCGCCGGGGTATCGCGGTTCACAAGCGCATTCCCGAGATCAAGGACGGTCTCGCGCGGGGTGAATCCGAAAACACTATGCACATCTGCCGCGACAATCGTGTTTCCGCAGAAGGCAACCACCTGATCGAGCATCGACTCGGCGTCGCGCATCGCCCCGTCCGCTCCCTTAGCAAGGGCTTCGGCAGCGGCAATCTCGAGGGCGATGTTCTCGTTTTTCGCGATGAAGAGAAGGTGGCCGGAAATCTGTTCCGGGGTCAGCCTGCGTAAGTCGAAGCGTTGGCAGCGGCTTAGGATAGTGGCGGGAACCTTCTGTGCCTCGGTGGTGGCGAAGAGGAACTTCACATGATCGGGCGGCTCCTCAAGCGTCTTGAGGAGCGCATTGAAAGCCGCCGTCGTGAGCATGTGCACCTCATCGATCAGGTAGACCTTATAAGGACCCCGTGCAGGCGCATAAGCGGCATTCTCACGCAGGGTTCGGATGCTCTCGACGCTATTATTGCTGGCGCCATCGATCTCCATGACATCGAGGCTACGTCCTTCGGCGATCTCGACGCAGGCATCGCAGACACCACAGGGATTGTCGGTAGGACCATTCTTGTTGGCCTGACAGTTCAGTGCCTTCGCAAGAATGCGAGCTGAGGAAGTCTTGCCAACACCGCGCGGCCCGACAAAGAGGTAGGCCTGGGCGAGTCGATTCCCCGTGATGGCATTCTGGAGAGTCCGGGTAATGTGCTCCTGGCCAACGACCTCCTCAAAACGCTGAGGCCTGTATTTTCGGGCAAAGACGCGGTAGCTCACAGGAGGCAAAATTTAGGAGAGGCATCCTCCGTTGTCGAGGGTTGAAGGAATGAGCTATGAAAAGAGAATTTAATGCCTTTGCACCTAGTGCTGATCAATCCCATCAGTAGAGCGCGTCAGTTGACGGCGATTCGCTGTCGGACTAGCGTTTGGACATGAGTATAGCGGAACTCCGCCAACTTCCCTCATTGGAGAAAATGAGGATTATCGAGATGCTCTGGAGCGATCTTGCCCTTCGCGATGATGACATCACTTCTCCTTCCTGGCATGGGGAGGAGCTTCGGAAGACCGAGGCTGATTTCACGGCAGGGCGCATCGAGGTTCTGGACTGGCAGCAGGCCAAGAAAGAGCTGCGTGGCCGGTTTGAATGAAAATTAGGATTCTTCGGTCCGCTCTCGAGGATCTTGCATCTGCACGGGAATTTTACGACGGGATGGAAGACGGGGTGGGTGATTACTTCTTCGATTCGCTTTTCTAGGATATCGATTCCTTGACCCTTTATGCCGGAATCCACCGGATCCATCATGGGTTCCATCGAATGATCGCCAACCGCTTCCCCTATTGCATTTATTACAGGGTGATCCAGCAGGAGGCAGTCGTGTTCCGAGTGCTGGATTGTCGCAGAGACCCAGAGGCCGTTCGCGCAGAGCTAAAACGGAGTTGATCTCTGCAGGGGGGAACAACGCTGTGCGCTCAAATCCCAAGCCCTACATCCGTACAAATTCGGCAATGCGTTCGCAGGCCAACTTAATCTGATCCATGCCGGCAGCATAACTGCACCGGACATAGCCTTCACCGCTCGGGCCGAAGGCTGTTCCGGGAACTACCGCGACTTTCTTCGCGTCGAGTAGCTTGAGTGAGAAGTCCTTGCTGGTAAGTCCGGTGCCTCGGATGTCTGGGAAGACATAGAACGCCCCTTTCGGGAGATGGCAGGGGATGCCGGCCTCGTTCAAGGAGGAGACGATATAGTTACGGCGGAGGCGGTATTCCTCCTTCATGCGCTCCATGCTCCGTTGGCCGCGCTCGAGCGCCTCGCAGGCGGCCTCCTGGCTCATGATGGAAGCGCAGAGCATGGAGTACTGATGGATTTTCATCATCGCCTCGATGATGTCGGCGGGACCGCAGGCATAACCGATGCGCCATCCGGTCATGGCAAAGGCCTTGGAGAATCCGTGCAGAAAGAGCGTTCGCTCCTTCATCCCAGGAAGTGCAGCGATGGAGTGATGAGGCAGCTCATCGTAGGTGAGCTCGCTATAGATCTCATCGGTCAGGACAACGAGGTCGTGCTTCACGGCGAAGGCGGCAATTTTTTTCAACTCCTCCAGGGGCATGACGGCACCGGTGGGATTCGTCGGGAAGTTCAACATCAGGACCCGGGTCTTCGGCGTGACAGCCTTCTCAAGATCCGAGGCTTTGAGTGAAAACTCATCCTCGGCGCGCGTCGCCACAGCCACCGGGACGCCCCCGGCAAGTTGGATGCTGGGGCTGTAGGAGACGTAGCAGGGCTCGTGGTAGAGGACCTCGTCACCGGGATTGAGAAGGGCGCGTAGAGCGAGGTCGATGGCCTCGGAGACGCCGACCGTGACGATGATCTCGTCGTGAGGGTTATACTCCACGGCGAAGTGCTGCTCGACATACTTGGCAATCGCGCGTCGTAGGCGAGGGGTTCCGAGGTTGGAGGTGTAGCCGGTTTTCCCTTTCTCGAGGGAATAGATGGCGGCCTCGCGGATATGCCACGGGGTGACGAAGTCGGGCTCGCCGATGCCGAGGGAGATGACCTCTTTCATCGACTGGACGATCTCGAAGAAGTCACGGATCCCCGAGCGGGGAATGTTGCGGACGTGCTCCGCGATGCGGGAACTGCTCATGGCCGAAAAACGTTAGCGCTCCGGTCAGGGGGTGACCGAGAGCCGCTCGGGGGCCTCCTCGACGGCATGGAGCATCCCGTTTTCCTTATAGGTCTTGAGCCGGAAGTGGGTTGCGCACGACTGGACGGCCTCGATGGTGCTGAGTTTATCGGCCACGAAGGAGGCGACCTCGCGAAGGTTGGCCCCCTCGACAACAACCATGAGGTCGTGGCCGCCGCTCATGAGATAGACGCTCTGGACTTCTTCAAATCCAGCAATGCGGTTGGCAATACGGTCGAATCCCCCCTCACGTTCCGGAGTAACGCGAACCTCAATTACAGCGGTAACCGTATCGGTGTCCCACTTTTCGCGGTTGATGACGGCATGATAGCCGAGAATCGTCCCATTGGACTCAAGTTTCGCGATCTTGGCAGCCAGTTCCGCTTCGCTCAGGCCGAGTTGGCGGGCGAGGTCGGCGCGGGGGATCGCAGAGTTCTGTTTGAGGATGCGGATCAGAGAGTCCATGAAGGAAAGGATGAATTATGAATGATGAATTATGAAGAGTAAAAGAATGCACACAGCAACTCATGGGAGCCGGTTACGCAGGCAAGGCTTTCCCTTTCTTAATGACAGCCGCAATGGGAACCACAACCACCTCCGGAGGGAGGGCGCTGGGGTAAAGGTGCTGAGCTTTGCTTGGAAACAAAACCAAAGCCACCCGTGATAACCCGACGTACCGGAACGCCGGTCTCAGGATGCCGGGTCAGAGGAGCATCCTTCATGCTCTGCTGGACCTCGAAGCTCTCGGTCTTATCGCCCTCCTTAGTAGAAATGGTCTCGTAGAGATAAGTCGCCATGTTTGGAAAATGGTGCTCCCAATTGGGAGCAATTTCAAAAGAAAGATCCTGTAAAATCCGACGGGGGTCTATGCGCATCGATAGGACATTCATCATCCTTTCTGAATGCAACCTACTTCACCCAATGATCCGCCTGGCTTCCTCAGCCATCGGATGCTCAAAAGCCGTTTGATAGGCAGCGAGCGTCGATGCTTTGATGCCAAGCCTCTTGCCAGTTTCATGCCATGTTGAAACCGCTTCAAACACCTCCCTCAGGATGGTCTTTGCATCCTTCGCACTGAGTGCAAAGCGGGGCGCTGAGCGAAGCGCGGCTGCAATTGTTGGATCACCCAGATCTTCGGAAATGGGAGTCTTGGGAGTTTGCGATCGATCGATCTCGGGGACCGGATTGAGATCATAAGCGGGGGAGAGTGCCCAACGTCCCGCCCTGAGCATCAGGAATCCGTGATTGCGCAGATGGTCGTCGTAGTTGCTTGCGAGGAGTGAGAAGACTAGGCGTCTCCACAGCTCACGCAGGTCATTTTCGACGTTGTCACCATGTTGACGGATGCCGTCGGCAAGCAGCGTGTAGGCGCCGGGATCATCCAGGGGAAGGGCAAGGAGCGTGTTGGCCGAAAGGAAGGGAATGCGATGTTCACCCTGACGGTCAAATCGAGTGATCACTGAGATGCTCTTGCCATCGACCGAAAGAAGTTGGTGCTCTGCAACGGTCATTCCGGCCTTACGGGCAAGGGTCAACGCCAATACCTCTCCGGCTGCCACATCGAGGGTATCATCCGGCTTTGGGAACTTTGCAATCGCCAGACTGCCATCACGAAGAGTTATGGCCGATTTCGGGCGGGCCCCTCCCAGAGGAGAACCCCTTCCCAGTAGGAATCTGAGATCCTCCGCTGTTTCACTCTCCCCATGCACCGCATTGGCAGCATTGAGCAAAGCCGTCAACTGAACGATTGGAGGCAATTTTCCAGAAGACTCACCCAAAAAAGGACTCCCGCCCTCGGAACGAAAGCGCAGTGCTCCAATCCGCGAGGCATCATCAAGCGCCAATGCATAGTCCAGATCATGTCGGGGTATCCGCTCAAGAAGTCCCTTGCTCGCGGAGCGTTTGATAAGCACCCGCCCCCAACGGTCGGGGCCACAATCGGCAAAGGCGCCAAAAAGCATCGGTGCATGATGGGGGCCGGCCCGGAGGGGGAGTGAAGTCGGATCAATGGGAAAAGCATCCGAGCGTGCCAGCCACTCGGCGGAGTATTCAAAAGAAGTCGCTGGGGTGCGCTCTGATGTATGGAGCTTCCCGACAAAAAGAGGCTTACCTTTCCAATCAATGTGTACCTCGATGGTCATACGGCAGTGCGTCGGATGCGGTGGATACGTTTGGCAAGTCGGCCCTCATCAAGGTCGAGGGCAATGGCATCGGTTGATGGGTTGGCAAGATTTGCGAGGCGATCGTGCATTTGGAGAATGAAGGCAGCGGTTGCCAGGGTGCCGATACCCACCGAGGGATCCCCCTTTTCAAGACGCCATAAGGTATCCCTGCTGACAAAAAGCCGGGACGCCATGTCTGCGGTCGAGATACCCCTCTTCCTTCGGGCAATCGACAAGTCCCGCCCCAGCTTTCGCAGGGCATGGCTAGCCGGTAGTGGCATGGAAGATGGCTGAAGCATGGAAGTAAAGTCTGCTATAGGAGACCTTATGTCAACTTATGACTGAGATATCGGTCAGAATGGCATTTATCGGAGATCGTCTAGAGATCGGACTACACTAAGGGGAGGCGATGAGATGGATTTCGTATTCGGGTGTTTTGGTGTGTGTTCATCCTCGGCACGCTGAACGAAAAAATCCTTGGTACTCCCGCTTGGGAGAAACTTTTCAGGGGCTTCTTTTGATGAGTGATATCGCAGAAAACTTTCCTAAAGCCCTCAAAACCTCTTTTAAATCTCAATAACGACTTATGACTAGGGAGGAATTATTACCACCAAAGCCGAAGGCGTTAATCACGACATTCTTTATTTTGGCTTCTCTTGGCTGGTTGGCAACGTGGTTCAACGCGAAGTGCTTATCCGGTCTGAAAAGGTTGATCGTCGGGGGGATCAGTGACTGCTCTATTGATTTAACAGCGCCAATAAGTTCTATCGCGCTGGAGGCTCCACACAAATGACCTGTCATGGATTTTAGAGCTGTTACGGGTGTCGAGTGGTGACCAAAGAGAGATTGAATGGCTCTGGCCTCGGCGCGATCTCCAGCTTTTGTTGAAGTAGCATGGGCAATGACGTAGGAGAGTTCCGAGGGCTGGCACTTTGCCTGCGCTAGTGCGGCATTCATCGATGCGGCTACACCCTTCCCATCGGCACTTGGCTGAGTGATATGATAAGCGTCCGTCGTTAGCCCATGACCAATGATCTCGGCTAAAATCGTAGCGCCACGCCTGCGTGCATGAGACTCCTCCTCAAGAACAAGAGCTCCCGCTCCCTCCGAGATGACAAAGCCGTCGCGTTCAAGATCAAAGGGCCGGGAAGCTTGTTGCGGTGAGGAATTGCGCTGGCTCAGCGCTTTCATGGCACAAAAACCGCCGACCATCAGCTCGCAAATCGGGGCTTCACTACCTCCGGTGAGTATGAAGTCGGCCTCTCCATTTCTAATCAGCCGCCAGGCCTGCCCAATTGCCTCACTTGCGGAAGCGCAAGCGGCTCCTACAGAAAAATTTGGCCCCTCTAGACCCAACTCTATGGCCACCATGGCCGCAGCCATATTGGTACGAAGCATGGGAATCAGAAAAGGGGAGAGTTTACTCGGGCCTTTCTCAACTAGAATCTGGAATTGCTTCGACAGGGTCGTGATTCCGCCGTTGGAGGCTCCAAAAACAACACCCCCTCGATTCGGATTGAACGTATGGAGATTCTTTAATCCGGAATGAATAAAGGCCTGACTAGCGGCAGCAACAGCGAACTGACTGGAACGATCCGCGCGTAATCCCTTCTTCGGATGGGAAAAATGGGGAGCTGGGTTGAAATCCTTTACTTCACCGGCAATCTGGGATGTCAGGCGGGATGGATCAAAAGCGGTGATCTTATCAATGCCACTTCTTCCGTGAATCAGGCCTTCCCAAAAGGAATCAACCGTATTGCCGAGCGGCGTCACTGCTCCCATACCTGTAATGACAACTCGTAAACTCATTAATCAAAAAAGTTCATCTTAAGGTTGATCAGAAAGTCCACACTTGGCGAGTTGAGAGGCTTTGGGATGTAAGCACAAAGTGATCAAGGATCATTGTCTCAGCGAGACGCGACGAACGAACAACACGGCTTACCCCTTAGATGCCCTCTTAGCATGAAGAGGTTTGGATTTTGTCTCGACGACCCGACGGACGCTGGTTCTTTTTTTCGGATTTGAGGTTTTAACGATCTCCCGTACTAAGGAGTTCGGGAAGTGTCTGGATGGAGTGATCGCGTAGAAGCTTTCGCGGATCTTATCGATACGGTGAAGCTCCACCAAAGTTCCGTTCTTGAGTTCGTCACGGACGACAACCCTAGGCACCAAGGTGATAGCATCAACCTCCCGGGCAAGCAGGCGCAGCATTGCCATGTCGGCCACCTCTGCGACGATCTGTGGCCGGATTCCGTGCTGACGCATCAGAACATCGAAGCTTCCCCTGATGTTGCTCTCCATGCTTGGAAGCACCATGCCGACTCCGCGCAAGGATTCAGGAAAACGGAATTTCTCGTCACGTCGATGGCCGACGAGAATGACTTCCTGATCACTGATCAGATGGTTTTGAAGGCCCGTCTGGGCATCAGGGGGCACCGGCAGATTGGAAAGAACCAGATCGATGGTGTGTGCATCGAGCATACTCAGGAGGTCGCGCAGGGCGCCCGTCCTAAGCACCAGTTCGATATCGCTCCTATGGAGAAGTGGTCTTACCAGCTCGAGTTGGAAGTTCCTGGAGAGTGTGGTGACCGCCCCGATACGCAAGACTTGCCGCTGTTTTGGCACTCGGTGCTTGAGCGTGTCGTAGAGTTCTTCGCCTGTTCGGAAAATGGTTTCCGCATAGTCGAGAGCTATGTGGCCCGCCTCCGTCAGGAGTAAGCGCTTGTTGCTTCGTTCAAAGAGGCGCTGACCGAGACTTTCTTCAAGTTGAGCCAACTGGGTGCTCAATGCGGATGGGGAGATGCGCAGATGACCGGCGGCGCGCGTGAGGTTCCCTTCCTGGGCGATCGCGCGGAAGTAACGGAGGTGATGGTAATTCAGGAAAGGCATGGCAATCGTTTTATAATAATGAACGATCTATTCTAATACATCTATTGGATCAAACAGAAAGAATCGGTCTAGTCTTGGAGGCATGACCATCCTTCATTCCTTGGAAATCCTCTTTGCGGAGAACTCCTCCGTACCCGTGTTGCTAACGCCTTTCCCCCTGCTGCTGCCGCTCCTCATTCAACGGAGGCTGGCGAACAGCCACAGCGGGACGATGGGAAGGGTGGTTTCCCTCCTCAGCCTCACCTCCCTGCTCCTGGCAGTGATTGCCTGTGCTGCACTGGTTGTAACGGGAGGGCCGATTCATCATGAGTTCATGTCGTGGGGGGCTATGGGACTGACTGTCTACTTCGATGCCGTCTCAGCAATCATGCTTCTCCTCGTCAGCTTCCTTGCAGTCTCCGTGATTTTCTTTTCAAAGAATTATCTGGGAGGCAATCCCGATCAGGGTCGGTTCTTCAAGTGGCTCTCAGTGACCGCCGGATGTGTGCTGCTGCTCGTGGTCTCCGGAAACCTTGCCCTCTTCGTCCTCTCCTGGATGGGGGTCAGCATGGCCCTGCACAAGCTGCTCACCTTCTATCCCGACAGGCCAGCTGCCCTGATGGCTGCTCGGAAGAAATTCCTCTTCAGCAGGCTCGGTGACATCGCCCTCCTTGCCGCGCTCTGGTGCGCCTGGTGCGCCTTCGGGACCCTTGACTACGCCGCCCTCTTTGACGGTGCTTCCCGGGAGGAGGCTCCGCTCCAGACGATCGCCCTCCTCCTGGTGGTGGCTGCGGTCCTGAAGTCGGCCCAGTTCCCCTTCCACGGATGGCTGCCCGACACGATGGAGACCCCCACGCCGGTTTCCGCCCTCATGCACGCGGGCATCATCAACGCGGGCGGCTTCCTCATCATCCGGTTCAGCCCGCTCATGGCCCAGGCCCCCAAGGCGCTGGAACTCCTCGCGGCGGTCGGCGGGTTCACCGCCCTCTTCGGATCACTCGTCATGATCACCCAGACCAGCGTGAAGAGGACGCTCGCCTTCTCCACGGTCGCCCAGATGGGATTCATGATGCTGCAGTGCGGCCTCGGGGCCTTCGCCCTGGCCCTGCTTCACATCACGGCCCACTCGCTCTACAAGGCCCACGCCTTCCTCTCCTCGGGAAGCGTGATCGCCGCATCGCGGTCGGCCGGTTCTCCGCCCGCGCGGAGCTATCGGGGCCTTCTCGGGGCGCTTGCGGCCTTCGCGGTGGCGGGTGGTCTGGTCGCCCTCCTCTCCTTCCTCTCCGGAAGTGCCCCCTGGGAGGACTCCGGCCGCTTCGGCCTCGGTCTGATCCTGTTCGTGGCCCTCGCCCAACTCCTCTGGCACTGGTGGTCGACCTCCTCGGGCGTCATCGGATTCCTCTCGGGACTCGCCGTCGCCGCCGGCGTCGGCCTCCTCTCGGTCGCCCTCCACGAGGGGACGCGGCATCTGCTCGGCGACTCCGTCGCCCCGGCCCCGGCCTTCACGATGGCCTGGCCGATCGCTCTCCTCACGGCCCTCTCCTTTCTGCTGCTGGCTCTCCGGGCCTTCCTTCCCCCGACATGGGCATCGACGGGGGCGGGCCGCACCCTCTTCGTCCACGCCTACAACGGATTCTATGTCAACACCGCCGCCAACCGCCTGATCGCCTCGATCTGGCCGCCCCGAGCCCGGAAATCCTGACCCTCTCACTCACTCCAAAAGACCCTTAACCCACTTTCACGCCCACTCTAATCCTCACCGCCACCATGCATTCCAGCGCCTCCATGATCCCCTCCCACACGTTCAGGACCCAGGCCGATGAAGCCTTGGGCCGCATCGCACCGCTCTGGCCGCTCTCGCGGTTCGTCGCCGTGAATCCCTTTGTCGGGCTCTCCGACATGCCCTTCACCAAGGCCGCCGGTGTGCTTGCCCGGAATGCCGGTACGCCCCTGGCACTCCCCCCTTCCTTCTACCGGGAGCTCCACGGGGCCGGGAAGATCACCGCGGAGGATCTGCGGAGGGCGATCGGCGAAGCGGATGCACGGCTCACGCCGGAGAATCTTGTAGCCGGACTTCAGGCCGACGCGTGGGAGCTGCCGCTTCCTCCGGCCAATCTCCCGAGTGCACGGATCGACGCGGAGGGCGGAGCCCGGTGGGGCGCCTTCGTGACCGAGGAGATTTCCAAATGGTGCACGGCCTACTTCGACGGCGGTCAGGCGCTCTGGGGATTCCCCTGGAAGGGCGTGCCACTCTTCGCTGCCTGGCGGCAGGCCGCCTCGCTCGACAGGAACCCCGAGACGGCGGGCCTGAGGGGGTGGAGGGAATTCGTCCGGGGGCTCGGGGACGATCCTGCCCACGAGATCGACAGGGCGGCCGCCGCCCTGGGTCTCGAAGAGTCCGCGGCAACGGAGGTCTTTCACTCCCTGCTGCTCGGCATCGGCGGCTGGGCGGGTCACCTGAAATTCCTCGCTCATGAAAAAGGGCTCCAGGGAGAACAGGACGACACCCTGCGGCATCTGCTTGCCATCAGGTTGGTCTACGAGTGTGCGCTCAAGAACGCCTTCCCATCGGTGGCCTTCACCGCCCCGACCGGCCACGCGGAGGTCCCGGCGAGCACCCCCAGCACCCCCGCCGCCCCCGCTCCCCAGTTCCTCTGGCAGCGGGCCCATGAGATCGCCACCCGGCGGAAGCTCTTCTCGCAGCTCGCCTCCCTGGGAGGAGGCAGGTCGGGAGAGGCTCCCGACTTCCAGGCAGTCTTCTGCATCGATGTCCGGTCGGAGGTCTTCCGGAGGGCGCTCGAACAGGTGGCCCCGTCCGGAAAGACCATCGGGTTCGCCGGCTTCTTCGGGTTTCCGATCGAGGCGGTGCCCGCGGGCGAGACAAGCGGCACCCCGCAGTGCCCCGTCCTCCTGACCCCCGCCGTGAAGGTCCCCTCGCACGGCTCTCAGGCTGAACTCGGCGCGATCGCGCGGCACAAGCGGTTCGCCGGAGCCTGGAAGTCCTTCAAGAACTCCGCCGTCTCGAGCTTCGTCTTTGTCGAGACACTCGGGCTCGGTTTCCTCGGCAGGATGATCCAGGACCTGACAGGT